>NZ_JAZGJN010000210.1:0-23160 GCF_038085095.1 Photorhabdus sp. P32
CCAGTTATCAATTGGAAGAATACTGTCACATTAATAATTACGATCTCTATGTACCAGAAAAATTTATGCAACCTAGAAGTAGAATGCTCCCTTAGCCATTAGATTAAAAGGAGTTCCACTAATATGAAAAAGAACTATGTCATCTCCTCCCAGGTTATTAATACAATGAAACAAAGCAATGAGCCCTGGGGAATAAGAGATAAAAACTCATGTTTTATTTACGGTAATTCAGCAACAAAAAATCTTATTCATAATTTCAAAGAGTCATTTGATTATGAAGGATTTTATGATCATGAATTGCCTTGGGATGGAGCCGAATTCGCCAAAGAGTACATCGCTCATGATCAAAGGGTGATAGAAAAAGAAGAAAGAGTATGTTCACTTATAACATGTACATTTGGAAAAGAACAAATTCTATCGTCCTATTTTTTTGAAAAATACCCTTTTTATCATGAAGATGGAAGCTGTATAGGAACGATATATCATGGCTGGCAAGCTCAGGATTTCTCATTTACCCGGCTATTTCGTGGAAAATTGCCCGCAAATATTATGTTCCAGCCACCGACCGATCTCTTTACTCAACGGGAATGGGATGTCATTTTCCTCATATTACACAAATATACCAGTAAGCAAATCGGTAGAATGTTAAATATTTCCTACCGGACGGTTGAAACCCATATTTCACGCATATATAAACGCATTGGTGTACATTCCAATTATCAATTAGAAGAGTATTGTCGCTCAAACGATTATGACCTCTATGTACCAAAAAGATTTGTGCAATCTGGCAGCAGAATGTTCCCTTAACCATTAGATTAAAAGGAGTTCCACTGATATGAACAAGAACTATGTCATCTCCCCCCAGGTTATTAATACAATGGAGCAAAGTAATGAACCCTGGGGAATTAAAGATAAAAACTCATGCTTTATTTATGCTAACCAAGCATGTAATCGTGTTCAAAATATTTCACGTTCCTTTGATTACGAGGGCCTTTATGATCATGATCTTCCTTGGGGTGGTGCCGAATTTTCTGAAGCTTACATGGCAAATGATAAAATAGTCATGGAAAAAGAAGAACGAACATGTTCGCTTGTAACACATAAATTCTTCAAAGAACAAATTTTGTCATCTTACTTCTTTGAAAAATACCCTCTCTATCATGAAAACGGAAGCTGTATAGGAACGATATATCATGGCTGGCAAGCTCAGGATTTCTCATTTACCCGGCTATTTCGTGGAAAATTGCCCGCAAATATTATGTTCCAGCCACCGACCGATCTCTTTACTCAACGGGAATGGGATGTCATTTTCCTCATATTACACAAATATACCAGTAAGCAAATCGGTAGAATGTTAAATATTTCCTACCGGACGGTTGAAACCCATATTTCGCGTATATATAAACGGATCGGTGTCCACTCCAGTTACCAATTGGAAGAGTATTGTCGCACCAATGATTATGATCTCTATGTACCAAAAAGATTTGTGCGCCCAGAAAGCAGAACGTTTCCTTAATTCCTTAGATTAAACGGAGTTGTTACTAATATGAAGAAGAACTATATCATCTCTCCCCAGGTTATTAATACAATGGAACAAAGTAATGAACCCTGGGGAATAAAAGATAAAAACTCATGCTTTATTTATGCTAATCAAGCTAATTATCGCGTTCAAAATATTTCACGTTCCTTTAACTATGAGGGCCTTTATGATTATGAACTTCCCTGGGATGGCGCCGAATTTGCTGAAGCTTACATGGCAAATGATAAAATAGTGATGGAAAAAGAAGAACGAACATGTTCGCTTGTAACACATAAATTCTTCAAAGAGCAAACTTTATCATCTTACTTCTTTGAAAAATATCCTCTCTATCATGAAAACGGAAGTTGTATAGGAACGATATATCATGGCTGGCAAGTTCAGGATTTTTCATTTACCCGGTTGTTTCGTGGAAAATTGCCCGCGAATATTATGTTCCAGCCACCAACTGATTTATTTACTCAACGGGAATGGGATGTTATTTTCCTCATATTACACAAATATACCAGTAAACAAATCGGTAGAATGTTAAATCTTTCCTACCGGACGGTTGAAACCCATATCTCGCGCATATATAAACGGATCGGTGTCCACTCCAGTTACCAATTGGAAGAGTATTGTCGCACCAATGATTACGATCTCTATGTACCAAAAAGATTTGTGCATCCAGAAACCAGAACGTTTCCTTAATTCCTTAGATTAAATGGAGTTGTTATTAATATGAAAAAGAACTATATCATCTCACCCCAGGTTATTAACACAATGGAGCAAAGTAATGAACCCTGGGGAATAAAGGATGAAAACACACGTTATATTTATGTCAATCAGGCATGTAAGCGTCTTCAAAATATTTCAAGTTCTTTTGACTACGAGGGACTTTATGAGTATGAATTACCCTGGGATGGAGCTGAATTTGCCAAAGAATACATGGCCCATGATAGAAAAGTGGTGGAACAGGAAAAAAGAATATGTTCACTTGAGACACATGTACATGGAAAAGAACAAATTCTATCATCCTACTTTTTTGCAAAATATCCTCTTTATCATGAAGATGGAAGCTGTATGGGCATTATATATCATGGCTGGCAAGCTCAGGATTTCTCATTTACCCGGCTATTTCGTGGAAAACTGCCAGCATCTATTATGTTCCAACCACCGACCGATCTCTTTACTCAACGGGAATGGGATATTATTTTCCTTTTTTTACAAAAATATAACAATAAGCAAATCGGTAAAATGTTAAATATTTCCTACCGGACGGTTGAAAACCATATCTCACGCATATATAAAAGAGTGGGTGTTCATTCCAGTTATCAATTGGAAGAATATTGTCGCACCAATGATTATGATCTCTATGTACCAGAAAGATTTGTGCATCCAGAAACCAGAATGTTCCCCTAGCCATTAGATTAGAAGGAACTCACACTAATATGAAGAAAAAGTATACAATCTCTCCTCAGATCATTAATACAATGGAGATAAGCAATGAGCCCTGGGGAATAAAGGATAGAAATGCATGTTTTATTTATGCTAATCAAGCATGTAAACACGTTCAAAATATTTCATGTTCTTTTGACTATGAGGGGCTTTATGATTATGAACTTCCTTGGGATGGGGCCGAATTTGCTGAAGAATACATGACTCACGATAAAATGGTGATAGAAAAAGAAGAAAGAACGTGTTCACTCATAACACATGTACATGGAAAGGAACAAATTCTATCATCTTATTTTTTCGAGAAATATCCTTTTTATCATAAAGACGGTAGTTGTATTGGCATTATATATCATGGTTGGCAAGCTCAGGATTTTTCATTCACCCGGTTATTTCATGGAAAACTGCCAGCATCTATTATATTCCAACCACCGACCGATCTCTTTACTCAACGGGAATGGGATGTTATTTTCTTCATGCTACAAAGATATACTAGTAAACAAACCGGTAGAATGTTAAATATTTCTCACCGTACGGTTGAAACTCATATTTCACGAATATATGAAAGAATTGGTGTTCACTCTAGTTACCAATTGGAAGAATATTGTCGCATGAATGATTATGATCACTATATGCCAAAAGATTTTATTCATCCCAAAAGTAGAATGTTTCTTTAACCTTTAGATTAAAAGGAGTTGTTACTAACATGAATAAAAAACATGCAATATCATCTCAAGTTATTAATACAATGGAACAAAGTAATGAACCTTGGGGAATAAAGGATAAAAACTCATGTTTTATTTATGGTAACCTGGCATTAAAATCTATTAAGAATTTTCCAAGTTCATTTGAATTTGAGGGACTTTATGATCATGAACTACCTTGGACTGGGGCCGAATTTGCCAAAGAATGCGTAGATCATGATAGAAAAGTGATGGAAAAAGAAGAACGAGTATGTTCACTTGAAACACATTCATTTGGGAAAGAGCAGATTCTGTCATCCTACTTTTGTGCAAACAAGTATGCCAGTAAGCAAATCTGTAGAATGTTACGTATTTTCTACCATACTGTTGAAACCCATATCTCACGTATATATAAGAGGATTGGTGTTTACTCCAGTCACCAATTGGTAGAGTATTGTCGCACGAATGATTATGATCTCTATATGCCCAAAATTTTTATCTATCCAGAAACCGAAATACTTCTAACCTTTAGATTAAAAGGAGTTCTTACTAGTATGAATAAGAGCTATTCAGTATCAACTCAGATTATTAATACAATGGAACAAAGCAATGAGCCCTGGGGAATAAAGGATAAAAATTCATGCTTCATTTATGGTAATCTGGCATTAAAATCTATTAAGGATTTTTCAAGTTCATTTGAATTTGAGGGACTTTATGATCATGAACTACCTTGGGCTGGGGCTGAGTTTGCCAAAGAGCGCGTAGCTCATGATAGAAAAGTGATGGAAAAAGAAGAAAGAATATGTTCCCTTGAAACACATGTCTTTGGTAAAGACAAATTTCTGTCATCTTATTTTTGTGAAAAAACGCCCATTTATCATGAAGATGGTAGCTGCATGGGGACTATATTTCATGGTTGGCAAGCCAAGGAGTATTCATTAACCTACCTATATCAATATTATGATAAACTACCGCCATCCATTCTGCTTCAACCACCGTCTGATCTTTTTACTCAACGGGAGTGGGATATTATCTTTTTCTTCTTACAGAAACAACCCAGAAAACAGATCGGGGAAATATTGAATATCACCCATCGTGAGGTTGAAGAACATATGGCAAGGATATATCGTAAAATCGGGATTCACTCTGACCAACAATTGGCAGAATATTGTCACGCCAATAACTTTAATCATTACATCCCAGAAAGGTTTTTATTGTCTTAGATTACGTATTATTTCCCAGTTTCTACACACTACCTTTGTTAGTTATTTATTGATAAAATATACGGCCCTATGGAAATAGGCTTTTTTCAACGGAAAATTTCCATTCAATAGTTTAAAAAAGCAATAATTATCTTAAAGGATATTTATGAATAAATCAGGATTAAAAAAAGTCCCTTTGATTACACCTCAATTTACACTTATATGGGACAAAAGCCCTGAACCGTGGTTCGTAAAGGATAAGGAATCTCGCTTTATTTACGCAAATACTCATTTTATTAAAGCTAATAAGTTACCTGAAAACTTTAATGTTATTGGGTATACCGATGATGAATTACCAACACCCGTTAATGGTTTCGCTCACCATTTTAAAGAACATGATCGTAGAGTGTTAGAATGTATGCAACGAGTATGTTCTGTTGGCACTTATCCTCAGGGTAATGGTCGACGACCTAAATCCTATTTTTGCGAGAAATATCCATTGTTCGGGGAAGATAATCAATGTATCGGCATTATTTCCCATGCCAGAGAAATAGAGCACTTCACAGTGTTCCATTATATTAAAAGTAACACCCCAATATCTGCCTGTCCCAGACCACCTAATGATTTGCTAAACGAGAAAGAGTGGATGGTTATTTTTCTATTTTGCTGTGGTATGAATAATAATGATACCGCCATTGAAATGAATGTTACATGCCATACTGTGGAAAAACATTTTGAAAGTATTTATGAAAAATTATCTGTCAACTCAGTGACAGAGTTACGATCACTTTGCAAAGAACATGGCTATGACCTCTATATGCCACCAAGGTATTTTCTATCCATAGGCCATTTTATATTATAAATAAATTAATTTTTCCATTAACTGTTACTCACATCATTTATTAATTTTATTAACAATAAGGAATACCATTAATGACATCGCCGAATTTTATATTCATTCAGGATTGATAAGCCTTGATATCGATTTCCCCATATTCAGAAAATATTGCACATATTTTGGATGACAGACGATATATACCGCCGATTACGGCGGATGTTACTGCATCCAGAATAATCTTCTGCCTGTTTTCTAGCCTTTTATTACCGCGAGGCGACGGCCTGCGCACAGCTTTGACTCAAGAGCCTTATCACTGTCTCCGTACCACTTCGATTGGGATTTATCCTTATCATCCGTTTCTCTAACGTGGGATCAGATTGACGGAATGTACCGGACAACCGATAAAACAGTGGCGGGATGTCAAATTTCGATTCGGCGCCTACCGGATAAGGCAGCGCACCAAGCTTATGAGCAATACGAAGTACTTGTTCGGCAATCTCATCATAAAACTCCACCAGCAATACTTTCGACTGTGCATTGGCGATAAGCGCCTGTTTTACCTGCGGAATAACGCCCTGATTAAGCCGAGCCACTAATGTTTCACTTACCTGAGCCTGCACAGCATGCATCACCGGAGCAAAGACCAATCCACGCAATACTTCTAATGCCTGAAATCCCTGTACCTGACTGCCACCGGAATACATACTACGCCGGATGCGCTCTATTGCTGCTTGTTGACCTACCACAACACCGACACCTTGCGGGCCAAGCAGTTTAAAGCTTGAGAAAGCCGATAACGCAGCACCCCATTCACAACCGATATGTTCCACTTTCATAGCAGCATAGTTATCGTCAACCAGAATCGGTAGGGATGCGGCATTCAACAGTGATATAACCTCTGCCAGCTCATAAGCGTCATCAATTTTCTGCCTCGTGTGTTGTACCAACCCCGCCACCGGCGAATATTGCAAAATCGCCGCCCGTATTTGTTCAGGTTGATTGAAATCGGCCCGTATCATCTGCAAACCCATCTGCTCGGCAGTAACCGCTGTCGAGGGATATAACGGAGCATCATGAACCAACAGGTTATCGCCCGCGTTAAGTAATGCCGCCAACCCACAACGTATTGCGCCGGTTCCCGCCCCTTGCACTAACACGGCAGCCTCGGCGGAAAAGAAATCCGCAATAACCTGTTCAATGCGTTGTGTCACTTGCGGCCGATTCAATCCCGGCACCAGCCCTAAATCTCCCGTGGTGAGAAAATCCGCACCGGGAAAATGGCGACAGATAATATCAACTAAACGAAACTGTTTGTGCTGCGCCTGTTCCATACTCAGACTAGGTAATGGATAGGTGTTCAATATCTGCTCTCCCGCACTATCTGTTCTCCTGTATTATGTGTTCTTCCGCCCTTTCCCCTCTATTTTTATCATCACAAAATAAAGGGGATACTTATACCCTATGGATTTCAAGATGCATCGCGACGGCAAAGGAACGAATCCCCGGGAGCATAGCGAACTATGCGACCGGGGTGAGTGAGTGCAGCCAACAAAGAGGCAACTTGAAAGATGACGGGTATATTCAATTAACTGATTCCTACCAGATAGATGACGTTAGCCAGTACACCAACCACAATCGTCGCAATCGGCCCAATCGCCATTTCAACCAAAGGACGTTTAGCAGTACGGTTGAGTAGATAAATACCCGCTACCACCATAAATCCCATGCCCGGCAGAATAGCGTTGGAAGCTATCATTCCTCCCACCAATAAGGCAACTTCCAACATGCGGGTAATAACGGTACGAATATGCTCACCACAAGCTTTAACTCCGGGATATTTATCCAACCAGATAGCAATTCTTGCCAGTAGTTTGATTTCCACAAACATAATCACACTGCCAGCAATGAAGGCAATCCACAGATTATTCGTAACGAGTCCCGCGACAAACACAAATTTCATGCCGACCGGGCTATAAACCCCTGTAGCAATAGCTGTCATACCGACTAACGGCACAAAGCTGATCGCTCTGGCAAGCGCCACCAACATGGCGTTAGCCCCTTCCCCCTGCGCCATCAGTTGTAGTGATACAGGCCCTTCCGCCAGCAGACTAAGCGACATCGAAGCCGCTACAGCAGTCAATCCTCCGCTGAATACCAGCAACCAGATGTTATTTTGAATACGTTGTATCCGCGTGGAAAATAATCCAACTAACATCTCATTCGCCCCCTTGGCCGAAGCAGATTCCTCGCCAGCTTTGGGCGCGCGCTGTTTCATAGCAAAATAGAACATCACTATCATCGAAATCAGTAGGGCTATCCCGTTAGGGTCCAACTGCACCGGTTTGCTCAGGGCGCCGCCAAAACTCAATGATCCTACCGCTTTTGTCGCGATATACCCCACCAATGTCGCAATCAGCACCCATATTCCTTTGCCATATCCGTATTGATAAGCCACAACAATCGCAGGAAATAATGCAAAGCAGGCCACAATAGGATCGCCAACTTTACTCAGGTTGCCCATGAAATTAACCGGCAAATGAGCAAAGATATCGACAACAGATCGTAAACCGGTCATCAGGGCAATGGCATACAACGCCCCCAAGATAGCGGAAAGTATGAAACCTTTTTTGCTGTTTGCGCACCAGGTACCAATGACATCGGTTCCCAATAATAAGCTATGCACCAAAATAATCGGGGCGGTCAGAGAGAACGGAATCCCAAAGCCGATAACCAGACCAAAACTCAGAGCAAAACTGGTAGCAGCCAGGGTCTTACGATTCATACGCCCTTCCAGATGTTCCGGCATTAAAGGACGTAGCCCATCATGAAATACCGCAATACCACGGTTAGCCATCATGGCGGATATCCCGCCGATCACCGCCAACAAACCCGCTTTAAATGGATCAATCTCCATTAAACGGGTGAAAAATTCATATTCCATTTTCCTGTCCTCATGAAGAAAAAATAGCCTTGATAATCACCGGAATAACTGCGTCCATATCCTGACCAGTAAAACCAAATACGGTTTTCCCCGCGTTAACATGTGCAATAATTTCTTCATCAGGCAGGATTTTGCCTGGCATACTGACGGTGACGCATTTATCAATGCCAACAATAGCAATTGCCATTGCTAAGGCGCCTCCACCCGTATTACAAGCACCCAAATAGTAATCCGCATTACCATTCTTAAGCGCCATAGCGGCATCTATGTCGCCCATCACGGTAATGGATAAGGCTTTATCCCCGGCCAGACGGCGTAAAGTTTCAGCAATTTTTTCTTTCTCAATTTGTCCTCCAATAACAAATCTCATAATGCTTTTCCTTTATTTGAAAAATAACGTTGGGTTATCACGTAACATCAAATCAATATCGGTTTGCGTTAATCCAGCCTGATTTAACATCGGCACAAAGGTGGTGATCAAATAGGCAAAACCATTGCCGCCATTAGCTTTCAAGTGAGAACGACGGGTAATATCCATCGATAACATGACACGGTTAAGTAAGCCACGCTGGGCCAAGGTCTGTAACATGGCGATCCGCTTTTCATCCGGGTAATAATCGTTTTTGCCAATCGTGTCGAACTGGATGTAGGCCCCCTGTTCAATGATGCGCAAAATGTTGTCCAGATTATCTTTAAGATCACAGTGACCAATAACTACGCGCTCAGCATCTACACCGTGCTTTTTCAGTAACGCCAGTTGTTCAAGGCCCATCGTGCTTAATGTCGTATGTGTCGAAACAGGACGCCCGGTTTCCAAATGAGCTATAGCCGCAGCATGAAATACTTTCTCTTCATCAGGCGTAATTACCCCCTTGCTAGAACCAATTTCCCCAATCACTCCGGCTTTCAGCGTTGTACCATCGATACCCTGCTCAATCTCAGCGATCATTTCATCCGCCAATTGTCGAGCTGTAGTATGTGCTACATGCTCAGGAAAAAAGGCAGCTTGGTAATAGCCAGTCGAAACTATTACATTAATGCCGGAGTCCCGCATCAGATCCAGCATAAACTGTGGGTTACGTCCCATGTAACGATTGGTCATCTCCACAATATTGTGTACACCCAAGCTGACCAGTGTTTTCATCTCTTCACAAATTAAGTCGTACTGATCCAGCCGGCAGTCAATATTGTTTTTAAATGATGATAAATCGAGATGCAGGTGCTCGTGCGCATAGGTATAGCTAGATGCGTCAATTCTGTTTTGCTGAGTCATAAGTAAGACAGTCCGAAGATAAAGAAGATGGAGGTGAAGAGAATGGAAATGCATCTATTCACGGGTCGTTTTCTCCATTAATCGAAATAAGGTTCCCCTGGCTGTCATAAAGCCCTTCCAATACCGGATGCCCTGACTGGATACCGCTAACCAGCGCCACATCACTGCGTGTAGCAAATATCTGAGTACGAAAGCACAACATAACAGCACAGCCGACCGGAAATTCACCGCTCAGGGGGAAATGGTAATCAATACTGGTGTCATCCATCGGTAACAAATGAGTGGAGGCGATCTGGCCGTTTGGCAGGAATATCAGTGCATTATGCGCCCGTCCACGACGGTAATAGCCGCCCCCATAACAGTAGCTGTTACCGTTAAATCGGTGGGATATTTCCGTCAGATAGAGCATAGCAATACGTTCTGGCTGTTCTCCTCGATAATTGGCAAGGATTGTTCCTGTTAGCGCATGTCCAGGCTCGGTATGAGTAACACCATATTTTGCCAGTAACGGTAGTGTGCTACAGCTTGACGCCGACGGCGCATTTATCTGCGTCACCTCAATCCCTGTCTGTCGTAAAATGTCTTTTGCTTTCAGTAAAGTAAATAAGTTTGGCGCCGGCAGTGTCTGCTGCTGGACGTCCTGCCACAGCAAGCAAGGAAAATGTGTCAACCCTGTCAATTTTACACCGGGCATCGCCATAATGCGCTGAACAACGGCGTTCAATTCCGACAAATGAAAACCTGCTTCCTGACCAGGATATAAATGATCATGATCATCATAGATTTTCAGCATAATGCATTGCACATTTCCCTCACGCTGCGCCAGACTGGAAATTTCCTCCGCTTTTTCTAAAGAAAATATTGTGATCACTTCCGGATGTTGCTGCATCACTGAGGAGATCATATTGCGAGGGATCTGTACCAGATGGCCTACATGAGTCACCGGAACCTTCCGGCTCATCAAGACTCTGGCTTCTTTAAAATCCACCGCGGTGACGCCCTGATAACCCAGTTCTATCAGTTTACGCGCCAACCAAGAGTTACGCCCAACCTGTTTGGTCATCAGGTAGAGAGCAATACCATGATGCTCCGCTACCGCAAGCAACCGTCTGGCATTGTCTAAAACCTGATCAACGTCAATAACATAAGTATCAGGCAGTAAAGCCCCTCGCGCCCATAACATCTGGGCCGCCTCGATCAGTGCCGGATTTTGTTTATTCAGCGCATGCATAAACATGCTGTACCTCCTGTACTTCTTCGGCGATCAATGCCACTATTAAAAGCTAGATGTTAAATCATCATTTTTTTGAATATTTGATGGAAAAAAAAATTTCCCTCATCTCTGTAGTGGTCTACCACTGCTCTTTTGCCGCCCAAAGGCTAAACAAATTTGCCAACAGGTACCCCTCCTCACAGGGATGTAATTGCACGTCAAAATGTGCCAACAGCGAAGCGTTAACCGCTTGCAAATGAGAAAAGACACTCGATTGACGCATTTCCATCAGCAGCTCAATATCCATTGAACTGATTTGTTCTCCCCGGCGTGAGCGCATCAACGCGTTAGCCATATGTGTTATTACAATTTCTCCTAGCGCATTCCTGACAGGAATTTCCCAATCATTTTCAAGCTGCGCCACAACCTGTAACATGCCATCGCAGATATCCTCATCAATGACATTTCCCTGACAGAGCAGATTCAGCCGATTTTCCATTTCGTTAACGCCATCCATGCCAAATTAATAACTTGGGTCCTGCTGGCCTGCCAGTACACGTTGTTGATGAGCCAACAACTCGGTTTTATTCACCATAGTACGTAAAAGTTGTTGAATCAGAATGTCATCAGTTCTGGTTAAAACCACCGCTTCAGAGGCTTGGATAAAACATGCGCTTCCACAGAGCGGTACTGCAATAAGATCCCTGGAACTCAGTTCAATTTCTCTGCTAACGTTCCAGATCACCGCATCAATGTCACCTTTTGCTACCTTATACAGGCTCTCGTGGTAAGAGATATCCACCAACGTAATATCCTGCCCGGCAAAGTACACTTCTGTCATGATCTTCTGGTCAGCAGAACGCTGATCCAACCCAACACGACAGATATTATGTTCACCTCCTTTACGATAAATCAGTTGGTGCGCGCCAACATAGGTATGTGGCCCCAATTCAAGTACCGCGCGGACATCACCTTGTTCCAGATAAGTTTGCGCCGCCAAATGTGATACCACCGCCAAGTCATAAATACCATCACGCAGGCATTCCACCCTGGCATCTGAACCTCTCATGTGGGCGAAGTAAAACGGAATGCCCTCAAATTGCGCTTTCAAGCCGCTCGCCAATCCTTCATACAATCGGGTATAAGGCAACGGCATTGCGCAAACCACGTTACTAATATCAGCATGGGATAGCAGCGCTTTGTGATCCACACTAACCAAATAGCTGCCATTGCGCCCCCGCCGTTCCACGTAAACCGCGCCAGAACTCTCCAATTTTTTTAATGCAAACTGAACTAGCCCAACAGATAACCCATAGTCAGACGACAGCTCTTCAATCGTCTTCAATCGATTACCACAGTGCTCACCTAGCAGATAACGCGCCAGACACGCCTGAGCAACCCCCTCTTTTTTCAACAGCCCACGACTCATAATAATTCTTCATTTTTTTGAATGTATTTATATCTAATTTAAGCAGGCAAATAACAATCGGAAAATAGCAAGAATGCGAACGAGGTCACGAATAAAGAGGTAATTTCTTGCAATTTCAATTAGTTTAGTTTGATAACTAATAATTTCTGTATTTATGCTTTAGTCGTGGTCGTTTCTGGACGCTTAAGTAATGCATAGATCAATCCTGCCAACAGGGTACCGACAACAATCGACATCAAATAACCCACTATTGGCGTGATCGCACCTGGGATCAACAGCACAAACAGGCCACCGTGCGGCGCCATCAACTGCGCACTCACGGCCATAGAAATCGCTCCCGTCACCGCGCCGCCAACGATACAACATGGGAGCACTCGCATCGGATCGCGGACAGCAAAAGGAATCGCACCTTCGGAAATAAAACACAGCCCTAACACCAATGCAGCTTTACCACTTTCCCGCTGAATGTTATCGAACTTCTGCCGGGCAATCAGAGTCGCCACTCCCATTGCCAACGGTGGAACCATCCCCGCCGCCATAATGGCAGCCATCGGCGCATAGGTCTGTGAGCTAAGCAAACCGACGCCAAACGCATAGGCAGCTTTGTTTATCGCTCCCCCCATATCAGCACACATCATCCCACCCAAAATAGCCCCTAGTAGGAGCGCGTTGGTTGTCCCCATATTAGAAAGCCAGTACGTTAGTCCCGACATGATACCGGCGACGGGTTTACCAATAACGTAGATCATAATCAGGCCAGTGATCAGGCTGGCAAATAGCGGAATAATCAAGATCGGTTTCAACGCTGCCATACTCTGCGGCAATTTCACTTTGGTATTAAGCAATTTCGCTATGTAACCGGCGAGAAAACCCGCAATAATACCGCCAATAAATCCCGCATTCGTGCTAGTTGCCAACATGCCGCCAATCAAACCGGGCGTCAGACCTGGACGATCAGCGATCGAGAAAGCAATGTAACCTGCCAGCACAGGGACCATCAGAGCAAAAGCTGAACCACCCCCGATTTGCATCAGCGCGGCTGCCAATGTACCTGGCTCTTTAAATGCCGTGATGCCAAAAGCAAATGACAGCGCGATACACAAGCCACCCGCCACTACCATCGGCAACATATAAGAGACGCCGGTCAATAGGTGACGATAGATGCCGCTACTCTCTTCTCCTTGTCCAGTTTTAGTACTATTCTGCCCTGCCGGCTGGAAAGGTTTAGCTTCGACCAGCGCTTTATCAAACTCCTGCGCTGTTTTCTTCAACGCCAGCCCGGTGGAGGTACGGTACATAGGTTTTCCTGCAAATTTCGCCAGATCTACGTCAATATCTGCCACGATCAGCACCAGATCCGCTTTTTCTACCTCTTCCGGCGTAATAATGTTGCCCGCACCGACCGAACCGCGAGTTTCCACCTTTACCCACCAGCCGCGCTTTTTAGCTTCGATTTCGATAGCTTCAGCGGCCATAAAGGTATGTGCCACACCAGTAGGGCAAGCAGTAACTGCGACAATGCGCTTTGTATCACAACTAATATCAGTTGCTGATACCTGATACGGCTGTGCATCAGTTTTCGCCCGCTGAAAGAAATTTTCCGGCGCATGTAACGCCAATTCCGTGTCGCCGTGATAAACAAGCTTACCGTTCAGTGCGTTATCGGTGAGGATGCGACTGCCGGTCATGACCACCAAATCGGCTTCCGCTGGATCTTCTGTTAGTATCAGTCCGTTTTTCACCGCAGCGGCACTGAGGACGGTTTTCACCAGGTAACTTCCGGCAAGTCCGAGTGAAGGATCAATGATAAGCAGTGTTTTCATCATGCTTCTCCTGATGTTAGCTAAAAGGGTTGTAGATAGACGCACGCTATTATCGCTGTCAACTGGGGGTTTTTACTCACGCGGCCCTTCCCCCAAACCGGACACAATCGCTTCACCAATGGCAGCTATCGCCTGCTGCGCATCATCGCCATTAGCAGTAACATGAAGCCGGTGCCCTTTTTTGGCGCCCAATGCCATGATTTTCATCAGACTACGGCCGTTTACCGGTTGACCGGCGCCATCAAGATTGATGATGGTAATTTCACTGGAAAATTGCCGGATAACATTAACCAACACAGCGCCAGGACGAGTATGTAAGCCATGTTCGTTGCACAGAACAAATTCCCCGTTGGATATCGTGCTCTGCGCCTGTACGCCACTGGTCAGTAATGCCAGCACTGTCGGCGCATCAGCTTTCAGCAAATACTCCGTTTTTTGCGCTAATAACAAGTTACTTAGGTGATGCAACACATTTAGCGGCTGGTCGTCAGCAACCGCAACGGTCAACAACATCACCACCGGTTCGTTGTCCCGCGTGAACAATCGGCTCACTGCTACAGCGCTGGTTAAATTACCGTCGGGACTATCGCTTAGCCAAATGCCCTGCCCAAGATCCAACGGCTTACTGTTAATCACTTTGCTGACAAAGGTCGTATCCACAGCTCCCACTTGCTGTAACCGGCCGGCATTTAATGCCTGTAGTGTCATCAGATCGCGGGCGTTAACATCTAGCGTAATCAGGCTGGTATCGAATTTAAACTCAGGCTGCTGAACTTCGCCCATTAGCAAGCTATGCAGTGCCTGTGCTGACTCAATTGTTCTTAGCTGACTAGCAACACGATCATCGCTCAGTAAGTGTGTTAACTGACGCAGTAACGCCAAATGCTCATCGGAACGTGCTGCGATACCAATAACCACATAACACATCGCTCCTTGATCCCATTCAACACCTTGTGAGAAGTGAAATACCTGTACATCGGTTTTCATTACCAGATCGCGGGTATCTAGCGTGCCATGCGGAATGGCGATACCGTTGCCAAGGTAGGTGGAAATTTGCTTTTCACGTTGCAACATGCCGTCAACATAGGCATCACTGACGTTGCCATTCGCGGCTAGCATGGCCGCCACCTGGCGAATGGCATCCTCTTTACTGGTCGCAATCGCACCAGTATGGATATTTTGCAGAGCCAACTGGAACATAATTTTCTCCCTATTGCCAAAAATAGAATCGTTTCAGTTTACGTAGAGAAAAAAGCATTAAGTCCAATAAAAAAGAAAAAGGGATAAAAAAACTGAAACGTTTCAACGAGTGTGGAACATGACTAATTTTCATTCAATACTTATGTGAAATAAAATCGCAATTTTTTGAGATTACTCACATTTTTCCTGCCATCTTTTTTTGCCTACCTCCCAGCCCAAGGGATTTCGTAAATCAGTAACTCGCTTGCCATCCATCAATCCTTCTAAATTGATACAGGCTTACGCCAGCATGGGCATTTTGAAAAAAGGAGACAAAGCTGATGAGCAAATTAGGTCCGCTGGATTGTAAAAGGGGAAGCTTGCCCTACAGTACTACAACAGTGGGGCAATGGTTAAGGCGCTCTCAATATGAGAATATTAAAAGTCACGCTATTTAAGATGGTTTTTATGTATGCGCCTTAACAGGCGCATACATCAGAATCGCTTATTCAATTGAACAAGCATTTTCCTTTGGGACATAATCAAAGTGTAATTCTCGCTGCCGATTCCTTTTCACACCCCAAACACCGTGGAAACGCTCCGCATTACTGGCGGTATACCGCACAGTATGGCGAATATTACTGTGTCCAAGATAGTCTTGTATCAACCGAGTATCTATCCCCCTATCTGCAAGCGCAAAACCGCAGGCATGGCGCAACATGTGCGGATGCGAATCTACGGAAATATTAGCCAATCGTCCTAATTGGCTAATAATTTGATAAATGCGCTGGCGAGTTAGCGGTCTCCCGGTACGTGACAGAAATAACCAATCACTTTCTGCCCCCCGAAAGGTTTTACGGACTTTAAACCACTCCCTGATCGCCTGGATTTCATAGCCTAAAAGAGGATGAATAGTAGAAAATCCGCCTTTTAAACGTCGGATGTACAAACTTCCATCTTCCAAATCCAGATCAGATAACCGTAGATACCTGGCTTCACTAACACGTAAGCCATGAACAAAACTCATGTATACCAGACAATAGTCGCGCTCCCCATTAGGGCTCTTCTTCGCCATTTCCAGCATTCTTTCCACTTCGTATTGCGTTAGATGTCTTCGTTGACCCATTATGGTCTATCCCAAATATTTTTTATTTCAACGCATGTAACACACTGCATTATCTGTAACTGATTAAGACCCGGAACCAACCCTAAATCCCCCATAGTAATTAAACCTGCGCCAGAATGGCGGCAGATGACTGTATGAAACTGCTGTTTCTGTACTTGATTTATGCTCAAGCTGCGTAACGGATAGATATTCAATGTCTGCTCTCCGGTAATCCCCCTATTCTTACCACCACTAGATCAAAAGAAAAATAGTGATTCAATTAACCGACTCCCACCAAATAAGGCTTTTGGCTTGAATTACCAACAAAAATCGCTGCGATAGGCCCAATAACCATTTTAACAAAAGGACATGTCAGTCAGATTGATTCCTGGTTCAAATCGCTAAGGAAGGATGTTAATGCAGCAATGTTTGTCGGCTTCCGATAAACATTTAATCTCTCTGTCTTTGCCAGAGAAACCCGGCAGGCAACACATTTAACCGACTAGTAACACTAGTAGACGATCCTCTATACAGAATAATTTGGTATATCAGCTAGATACAACATTCAATTTTTCAAATCATCACCAGATTTTAGCCATGTCACCACCGTGATACTCTTTTACTACCTAAACTCCAAACATTATGACTCATTATTGTCCTCTTCTGCCAATCCTTTGTAACAAAAATTGATTTGCGAATGCACTCACACGTTTAAAAGTTACATGTTACTTTTTCAGTCATTTGTTATTTAAAACAATCAGATAAGTGTCATTTTACCTTCCTGAGCTGCTATTCTTAATCTGTCTCTTTAGTTTTATGTAATCAAATAATATCTACAGCAAGGAACAGAAGTTTAATGAAAAGGATCATTAATGCATTGCAAAACCTTGGCAAATCTTTGTACGGCCCGGTGTTAATTCTCCCTATCGTCGGGCTATTTATTGCTTTTGGCAATGTATTGGGAAACGGCAACCTTGCAGAATATCTTCCATTTTTAAACCATTGGTTAATTCAGCAATCCGGGAAATTGATCTCCCAATCTGCTGTTTCAATATTGAGCAATCTGGCGTTGATATTTGCTGTCGGAATTCCTATTGGGTTGGCAAAACGAAATAAAGGTTATGCCGCACTGATCGGCTTGGTTACTTTCGTCATTTTTATCAACGCTATGCACGTCACTTTAGCATTACAGGGAAAATTGGCGCCAGAAACGCAAATGCGCAATGTTGGCCAAGGTACAGTGCTAGGTGTGCAAGTGTTAGAAATGGGTGCTTTTGCCGGGATACTGATCGGTGCGCTGGCGGGTTATTGCTATAACCGTTATTCGTCAAAACAGTTTAATGGTGTGATGGCAATTTATTCCGGGCACTGTTTTGTCGCCATTCTGATGATCCCGCTGGCCGTTATATCGGGCTACTTAATGAGTGATATTTGGCCCTATGCACAACGGGGCATCAGCGCCCTTGCTCACGGTATTCATGAATCCGGGCCATTTGGAGTCGCCATATATGGCTTTCTGGAGCGTATTCTGATCCCCTTAGGCTTACATCATCTGGTTTATACGCCCTTTTTATATACCGAATTAGGGGGCATTGCAGAGGTATGCGGTACTGTTCATCAAGGGGCGCGTAATATCTATTTTGCTGAAATGGCCTGCCCGACCGTACATCAACTCAGTAACAGTGTGGTATGGGATGCGCGAGGAATCAGCAAGATGTTTGGCCTGACTGCCGCTGCACTGGCAATGTATGTGACTGCCCGTCCAGAAAAGAAAAGTGTAGCAAAAGCTGTTCTCATCCCTGCCGCTACGACCACTTTTTTATTAGGCGTGACCGAACCACTTGAATTTTCTTTCCTGTTTGTTGCTCCGCTACTATTTGGCGTTCATGCCGTGTTAACTGGCTTAGGTTTTATGCTGTTCTATCTACTCGACGTACATGCTATCGGCGCTAATGGCATAATCGACTTCATACTGTACAACTTACCGCTCGGTACCGAGAAATCTAACTGGCCGATGTATATCGCCGTAGGGCTTATCATGTCGGTGATTTATTTCTTCGCATTCCGTTTCCTCATTTTACATTACGACCTGAAAACCCCCGGACGAGAAAGTGACGATCAGGAAACACGCCTCTATAGCAAGAAACAGTATCAAGTTGCTGATGATGGCAAACCGGGACAACAAATCATCTGCGGGTTAGGTGGTACGGCGAATATTGTCACTATCGACAATTGCTATACCCGACTGCGTATAACGGTACATGACACCACGCTCATTGACGAAAACAAGCTTAAATCGACTGGCGCAAAAGGTGTCATCTGTCAGGGAAATCACGTTCAGGTAATTTACGGTCTGCACGTCAAAAAGATGCGTGAAGCCGTAGAAGAAGCACTTTAACAGGAGCATAAATATGGCTAACGCCCCTTTCATTTTAACTATCGCCGGCGGCGGTAGTACCTATACGCCAGGTATCGTAAAAAGCCTGATGGTACGGCTAAACGACTTCCCATTAGCGGAAATTCGTTTGTACGACACTGATACTCACCGGCAAGATACTATCGCGCCGGTAGTGGAAAAAGTGATACGTGAGCATAGCCAGACGATTCGCTTTGTCGTAACAAGCGAGGCAAAAACAGCCTTTAGCGGCGCCCATTTTGTCTTTGCCCAAATACGCGTCGGTCAGTACAAAATGCGAGAACAGGACGAAAAGATCCCCTTACGCCACGGCGTAATTGGTCAGGAAACCTGTGGTCTTGGCGGATTGGCTTACGGCCTACGTACTATCATGCCAATGGTGAAATTGATCGATTTGGTGGAGCGCTACGCAGATAACGCTTGGATCGTAAATTACTCTAACCCTGCCTCTATCGTTGCCGAAGGAATACGCCGTTTACGTCCACAAGCTAGGGTACTCAATATCTGTGATATGCCTGTGGCCGCTATGCGCAATATGGCAGCAATTTTAGGTGTGGATCGCCATGATATCACCGTCGATTACTTTGGTCTGAACCATTTCGGCTGGTTTACTAAGGTATGGGTGAATGGAAAAGATCATTTGCCTGAATTGCGTCGTCATATCGCTCAGCATGGCCTGCTGACTGCGGATGCAGCACAGACAGATCCGCAACATGCAGATCCGTCATGGGTTAAAACCTGGCGTAATATCAAGCCGATCATGGACCATTTTCCTGATTATGTTCCTAATCCCTATTTGCAATACTATCTGATGCCAAACCACATTGTTGAGCGCCAAAATCCCGACTATACCCGCGCCAATGAAGTCATGGATGGTCGCGAAAACAAGTTGTTTAAAGCAGCGGCTGAGTTTAAACGCACAGGCATTTTACCCGACGCTTTCCATGTCGGGGTACACGGCGCTTTTATTGTTGATGTAGCATGTTCACTGGCTTTTGATTTGCGCCAGCGCCATCTGGTGATTACCGAGAACAGAGGCGCTATCGCTAACTTACCTTATGATGCAATGGTGGAGATACCTGCTTACATTACCGCTCAAGGCCCTGAACCGGTGCGAATAGGGAACGTACCACAGTTTCATCAGGCGCTGCTAGCGCAACAACTGGCTTCAGAGCAGTTGTTAGTGGAAGCGGCATTAGAAGGTAGCTATGAGAAAGTGCTGCAAGCATTCACACTGAATCGTACCGTCCCTACTATGCAACAAGCCAAAGCGATTCTGGATGAAATGATCGCAGCTAACCAAGGTTATTGGCCTACACTTAACCAAGCTTGGCGCCACGGTGAAGCAATTTAACCCATATTTAACCTATAATCTGCCTTTCTTGCATAGGAAAGAAGATTTTTATGCGAGCCGGCTCACTGTCCTGCAATCACTGTCTTGAGGAGATTAAAAAAATTCACCACAATTCGATTACCAAGCATATAGCGGAGATGTTTGATAAACCGCTCTATTGCCTTCGACTGGTCGGCAAAATCAATATCTAAGTTATTGATGCTATACCCTATGGATTTCAAGATGCATCGCGACAGCAAGGGAGCGAATCCTCGGGAGCATAGAGAACTATGTGACCGGGGTGAGCGAGTGCAGCCAACAAAGAGGCAACTTGAAAGATAACGGGTATATAAGAATCAGTAAGATCAAAAACACTTATACCCTATGGATTTCAAGATGCATCGCGACGGCAAGGGAAAGAATCCCCGGGAGCATAGATAACGATGTGACCGGGGTGAGTGAGCGCAGCCAACAAAGAGGCAACTTGAAAGATGACGGGTATATATGGATATGGCAGTTTATCTGCCTATTATCACTGGATAAATAATGGATAATCGGTTAGCACCTCTATTACAGCGCAGCGAAAGAATAACTCGCGCGGAATACCGCGTATTATCCTATTTAACCGCTCATCCATTGTTAATTGGGCAGATTACAGTACGTGAGCTGGCAAAAGCCACGTTCATTTCTCCCGCCACTATTATGCGTCTATGCCAGAAACTGGGGTTCAGTGGCTATAGTGAATTTATTTGGTACTGCAAACAACTACTGTCCGGTGGAATGTCCATTTCCGGGAATACGCAACCTCATCATGATGAGATAATTCCTGATGCATTTGAACACTTCGTAACTAATTACCGTAAAACTTTCACGTTAGTCACACCAGAAAGAATGTCGTGTTTTAGCACTCTGCTTCGTGAGAAAGAAAGCTTTTTTCTCTATGGAGCTGGTTTTTCCGGGCTATTTGTCAATTATTTGACGCAGAAATTACAAGTACTAGGGAAAACGGCTTTTAGATCCAGTCCAGGAGATAGCAGTAAAATCTTCCTAAATAATGCGATGAAGTATGAAGTTTTTATTGCTATCTCTCGCAGCGGTCAGACAGAACAGGTATTGGATAAAGTACGCATTGCTCATAATATTGGTATGACAGTCATTGCATTCACCCGCTCATCTGCTAATCCATTGGCTTCACTGGCTGATGTGCACTTTGCACTGTATGACGAGGCAATTTATTTCGATACGGAAATCAACGAAATCACTTCATTCGAATCCAATTTGATCATGCTTATCGATTTATTATTATTACAGGCAACGTCTTAACCCATTGAACACAAACCATACAATATGATCTCGACAGCCAAGAAAAATAAAAATATAGGAAGGAATGTTGACTATTAAATCAAACCGACATAAAACGATTTAAATAGTTTTAGTACTAAATAATACTGATGTTTATATATTCTCACATAGAGGTATTTTTACATAAAGTAATAAACAATTTGATTAACAGATATAGGTAAAAATCGATAAATTTCATTTTTATACGAATTAATTATTGCAATCTGTTATATAATCAGGTTATTTTAAATGAAATAAGTAGAAAAACTCTTCAGATAATAATTCAAATACTCATTAAGGAGTTGTCATGTTAAATATAAAAAACAAACAAAATAATATCACTCCGCAATTAGTTTACCTGTGGGAAAAAAACCATAATCTTTGGGAAGCTAAGCATTACCAGCCAAAATTTATCTATGCCAATTCGTTTTTTTGCCAACAACTCAACTTATCTGAAAATTTTGATATTAACGAACTTTCAGCAAGTGAATTACCGGCACCTATTACAGAATATGAGGATTCACAGCACTGTATTGGTACTCTCTTTCATGTAAATAAAGCAAAAATTTTTTCTCTAACCTGTCAGTTTTATGGAAAATTACTAGCAGTTATTATAGGCCAAACACCATCTAAACTTTTTACTCAAGTTAAGCATGCTATTATTTTCCTGTTTTTACAAAAATACATTAGCCAAAAACTAGAGGAATATCGTTGTCTCAATGACTTTGAGCTCGACGCACCAGAAAAATTTTTGCAACAAGAAAGCATGATGTTTTCCTAAATCAGAATATTACATGAATATGACTAGAAAAAATTCGACTACTTCACTACAAATAATCAATACTTTGGAAGCAAGCAATGAACCGTGGGGAATAAAGGATAAACTCTCCTGTTTTCTCTATGGTAATGATGCATTAATTAAACTCCAAAACATAAATGCCAACTATGATTATGAAGGTAAGTATGATAGTGATATTCCCTGGCAAGGTAATAAATTCGCCAAAAATTTTATTACACATGATTTGCAGGTAATAAAAAACAGAGAAAGTATTTTATCATTAGAGACCCATGTATTTGGCCGAAATAAAGTTTTATCCTCTTATTTTCAGGAAAAATTTCCATTCTATGATGATAAGAATGAATGCATCGGTATTCTTTTCCATGCCTGGAAAGTTCAGGATAATTCGCTGACTCGGCTATTTCATAGTAAGCTGCCTGCTTCTATTATGTTTCAATCGCCAACTCACCTCCTTAATGAACAGGAGTGGGAAATTGTCTTTCTTTTGCTACAAAAATATAGTAGGGCAAAAATCTGTCAATTACTCAAAATTTCAGATAAAACCATAGAGGAATATATAACAAAGATTTATAATAAATTGAAAGTTAACTCAGATTCACAACTGGAGGAATATT
>NZ_JAZGJN010000211.1:0-23328 GCF_038085095.1 Photorhabdus sp. P32
ATTATTAATCGTGCTAATCCTATTTAAGAGTTTCAATAAGCATTGAATATCAGTTCCAGTTTTTCACTTGTTAGCAGCCGCTATCATTAGCAATGGGGAAGATTTATCTAATAATTTAATAAAGTTTACCGGCTGATAATTAACATGCTGAGCAACAGTCAGACCGTGATTGAATTGCAACACCATAATTTGATTTTCATGTCCATTCTGATACCGGTTACCAATAGAATCTAAAGTTGAACATCCCTGAGAAATAAGTCCCTGAGATTCACCTTTTATCGTCACATAAATCATATTTGCCATACTATACCTTAATTAACTTACACTTACCTTAATTAATTTACCTTATATTCAATTCCCCATTTTGAGTTATTTTTCTTTGATTTCAATAAGAGAATTGTAATGAATCGTTAAGTATCTTATATAAATGTAAATATTGCAGACTTGTAGCAGGCCAAAGATAATAAAAAATTTTAATCACTACTACTATCCTTTATCAAAGAAAAAATCATAAATTAATCAATATCAACAGACAAAATCAGATTGAATTTATACATCATACCTCCTATGAATTCTCACTCTGTAGAGATTAGCAACCCATTTATCGACATATTGAAGATAATCCGATTATCTGATTAAGTTATGTTATCTAACGTCGGGCCAACATGTTAAAAGCTACCACAGGAACAAATAGAGTATTATGAAAAGAAACATTCAACCCGGTTTCTGTGTCGTACAGCAACCTGGAGGATTGAGTTTTCAGGCAAGTCTGTTATTCAGCCATTCAAATAGCGAAGCGGCCCGGTATTTTATGGCATTAAATTCAAATTACCGATTCCTGAAACCGGGACAAATCCTGCTGGTTGCAGATCCAGATTCCTATAATCCGCCACACATAATACAGCTATTAAAGCAATCTCAGTATGAAGTAAACCGATCCATTTCAGCTTTACCTAATGAATACGCGGCATTTTTGCATCGTCATTTTGGTCTGTTTCACTATGTGCTGGATCAGGGAGGAACTTTGGTTGGTACCGCTTCATCTCTGGGTGATACTTATTTCTCCCAAATTAAAAAAAATCTGTCAAAATTACAGAAGCTTTATCAAAAAGAATATCGGCTAAATGGGCTAAACCGAAAATATGTCAGTCCCGAGTTTTATGTAGAAAGACAGTTGATTATGGGTAACCTAAAGGGATTATTGAATAAAATTGGCCGACTCTCTTTGAAAATCGACCAACATCCTAATTTAAAACACGCGCTAAAATTATCCACTAAAGCCATTGCTCATCAATGGGATAAAGTCGGAGTTGGCGCAATAAAGGGATATAGTCAAACAATTATGCAAAGTGAAAAAATGGTTAAATGGATGAAATATGGCGGCCGAGTTGCCATTGGCCTGGATTTTATTGATACCACCGGGCAGGTTATTGATGCCTGTAATTATGGGAAAACAGGAAAATGTGAAAAAGTAGCTATCAAAGAATATAGTAAATTTGCAGGTAGAACAGGTGTCGGAGCAGGTTTTGCGTATGCTGGTGGAATTGCCGCAGACGCAGCATGTGTTGCTCTTGGTGCTGCAACTGGGGGACTAGTTGCTGGAATTTGCATTGCAGGGGGTAGCTTAGCGAGTGGTTATATCGGCAGTAAAAGTGGCGAAAAAGCTGCTGAATTCGTTGTAGATTTATTTATAGGAAATTAACTATGAGAATATTGGATTTGATAATGACAATATGTCTTTTCTTATCTCTTTTACTTTTGATTATATCAATAGCCATTTACAAAATAAATCGAAAAAAGATGGATAAAATTATTGAATTATATATAGAAGAAGGACTTTATTTACCAACAGGCATAATGATACAACGCTTCGGAAGGATGCGTGATCAGATTCACGTCGTTTTATTCTTCTACAGGCTGTTAACTGGAAAAAAAATGAAGATAAATCAGCCTGATAGTAAATATATGCACCAAGAATCTTATAACTTTATTCAAAATCTACCCTCCAGTTTAACGTATTGGATGAAAACATGTATCATTATCACTTATATAGGTGCAGCATTTTCTCTCGTATCAACAATAATAATCTTAATTCAAAAATATTATTAATCGTGCTAATCCTACTTAAGAGTTTCAATAAACATTATAAAGGGATATAGTCAAACAATTATACAAAGTGAAAAAATGATTAAGTGGATGAAATATGGCGGCCGAGTTGCCATTGGCCTGGATTTTGTTGATACCATTGATGCCTGTAATTATGGACAAACAGGGAAATGTGAAAAAGTAACCATCAAGGAATATAGTAAATTTGTTGGCAGAACGGGAGGCGGGATGGTCGGAGGATATTATGGCGGTCTAGCAGCAGGTACAGCATGTGTTGCTCTTGGAGCTGTGTCAGGTGGTTTAGTTGCCGGATTTTGCATAGCTGGTGGCGGTTTAGCTGGCGGGTCTATGGCTAGTTATGGATTAGAGAAAACTATGGGATTCTTCGCAGATGTATTTATAGAGAATTTGCTATGAGTATATTAGATTTAATAACCATTATTTCTGTTATTTTTTTCTTCTTTTTTCTAATTATATCAATAACTATTTACAAAATAAATCAGAGTAAAATGGATGAAATTATTGAATCATATGTAGAAAAAGGACTTTATTTATCAGCAGGAGTAAAACTGGGTCGTTTTTTAGGTGTTCATGGTCAGTACCAAGTTGCGATGTTTTTCTATATGCTCCTCACTGGGAAAAGAATGAGAATCAATGAAAAGGATAGCAAATATATGTACCAAGAATCTTATAGTTTTATTCAAAGCCTACCCTACAGTTTAACTCACTGGATAAAGATATATTTCATCACCATTAATATAAGCGGTGTATTCTTCTTCATAATAATGATAACGTTTCTATTTAGAGAATACGCTTAATTATATGAACATTCATGGAGCATTAATATGAATAGAGTCACTTTTATCATTTTACTTATTTTTTTCGCTTCTTTTATTGGTTTTTTTATTATATCAGCAGTTATTTACAAAATAAATCAAAAAAAGATGGATAAAATTATTGAATTATATATGGAAAAAGGGTTTTGTTTATCATCAGGAGCATACATAGGGCATTTTATGGGTATTCACGGTCAATTTTATACTGCCGCATTTTTCTATAGATTATTAACAGGAAAAAGAATAAGAATAAATAAACCTAATAGTAAATATATGCCAAAAGAGTCTTACGATTTTATTCAAAATTTACCCCCCAATTTAACTCACTGGATAAAAACATGTTTCATTACCATCAATATAAGTGTTGCATCCTTCATTATATCAATGGCAATATACCTATTTGAAAAATACGCTTAATCATACTGAAAATTCAATAGGACTTTAATATGAACATAATCACCCTTATTATTTTGATTATACTTTACACCTCTTCAACACTTATTCTTTTTATATCAATAGCCATTTACAAAATAAATCAGAAAAAGATGGACAAAGTTATTGAATTATATATAGAAGAAGGACTTTATTTGCCAACAGGCATAATGATACAACGCTTCGGAAGGATGCGTGATCAGATTCACGTCGTTATGTTCTTCTACAGGCTGTTAACTGGAAAAAAAATGAAGATAAATCAGCCTGATAGTAAATATATGCACCAAGAATCTTATGACTTTATTCAAAATCTACCCTCCAGTTTAACGCATTGGATGAAAACATGTATCATTACCACTTATATAGGTGGAGCATTATTTTTTACAGCAACAATAATAGTCTTAATTCAAAAAGATTATTAATCGTGCTAAATGGATATGCGTGGCTGTCGGCAGTGTAGTAGGTGGAGTTACCGGAAGCACAGCGGAAAATTTCTTAATCGATAAAATAGTAAGTGAATAACATGAATATCCTAATTAATACAATTAACTTTCTCATGATTTCTTTATTTTTAGTTAGTCTGTTTTTGCTACTATTTTTATTCTTTTTTTATGGGGTAAAGAAAGCATCCTTCGCAGAAATCAGAGAAAAATATACACAAAAAGGATTTTTTATACCACAAATTATATATGTAATATCGTTCTCTGGTTTTTATGGTAGTTATTATTTATCCTGTTTCTTCTACCAGATAATAACCAGAAAAAAGACTATAATATCTCGTGCTTATATAGGTAATTCCATACCGGAAGAAGCATATGAGTTTGCAAACAGTATACCTAAAAAACTTGCTTCAATAATAATTATATATTATTGTTTATTTTCTATTTCTATATTACTGTTCACCTTAAGCAGTATACTTATCTTGTTATACAAGTGTTTAACGAATACATAAAACACACCCTACTTTTACATCAACAATAATAGCCTTAACTCAAAAACATTATTCATTGTACTAAATCAAGAGGATCAATATAAATAACAGTCAGACCATGATTGAATTGCCGCACTGAAATCTGATTTTCAAATCCATTCTGACACCGGTTACCAATAGAATCCAGAGTATGCGCGCTCTTCATCTTCGACAACAGAAAAAACTATCAATTGATTAGCATTAACAGGTAAAAACGAGCGGAATCTATCGCAAACTCTTTTAAGGTGTCAGGTAATAAAAATGGTATACTCCATCCCCTAAATCCCATTTAAACATTATCTACAGAGTGTCCGTGGTGGATCAGAAACAACAATATAACCTGAACAAATTACAGAAGCGTTTACGCCGTGATGTCGGTCAAGCAATCGCTGATTTCAATATGATTGAGGAAGGCGATCGTATTATGGTCTGCCTTTCTGGTGGTAAAGACAGCTATACCCTGCTATCTATCCTGCAAAATCTACAAAAAAGCGCTCCAGTTAATTTTTCACTTGTTGCAGTTAATCTGGATCAGAAACAACCCGGTTTTCCTGAGCATATCCTTCCCGCTTATCTGGATGAACTGGGTGTCGAATATAAAATTGTCGAAGAAAACACTTATGGCATAGTGAAAGAGAAGATTCCTGAAGGTAAAACAACCTGTTCACTCTGCTCCCGTTTGCGCCGTGGGATCTTATATCGCACAGCCACTGAGTTGGGCGCAACGAAAATTGCATTAGGCCATCATCGTGATGATATTTTACAGACCTTATTTCTCAATATGTTTTACGGCGGCAAACTAAAAGGTATGCCGCCAAAATTGATGAGTGATGATGGTAAACATATTGTCATTCGTCCTCTCGCTTATTGCCGTGAGAAAGATATTGAGCGCTATGCAACCGCCAAAGCATTTCCAATCATTCCTTGTAATCTCTGTGGTTCACAACCTAACCTGCAACGTCAAGTTATCAAGGATATGCTACGGGAATGGGATAAGCGTTATCCCGGCAGAATTGAAACCATGTTTCGTGCGGTACAAAATGTCGTTCCATCGCATCTGAGCGATTTTAATCTATTCGATTTTAAAAATATCACTCACGGCAGCGAAGTTATTGATGGCGGCGATCTCGCTTTTGATAGCGAAGAATTACCCATACAACTCGTTAGTGATATAGAAGATCAGCCCGATTATCAATCAGAACGGCTGGATGTTGTTGAAGTAAAGTAGTTATTCTTAATCATGCCGCTCTGGATATATTTCAGAGCGTTAATTTCTTCATCTCAACAACAATGAAAAACAAAAAAAGCCGACATTAGCAATTAATATCGGCACAAGAATGGGCAATTATTCTGTATAAAGACTTATGTGAGAAAAACTACAATTACGGAGAACAACGTTCATCGCTTAACGTTGTTTTCACCTGCGAGAGCTATCATGCCTCAATGATGTCTGGTGAATATTGATATATCTCAAATTAAACATCAATTTTCGTAACACTTTCCCGCCGTTGTGTTTCATCTCGCCAAATAACTCTCTAATTATACCCGTCATCTTTCAAGTCGCCTCTTTGTTGGCTGCACTCACTCACCCCGGTCACATAGTTATCTATGCTCCCGGGGATTCGCTCCCTTGCCGTCGCGATGCATCTTGAAATCCATTGGGTATATCATAGCCATTTACTTCTTTTTAACCACAAAGCAACAAATATAATCAATCCCAATAACAGCAAACAAAAAATACTAAAGCCTAGATGGTTTTCATTACCAGGAATACCACCAAGGTTGACACCAAATAATCCGGTCAGGAATGTTGTTGGTAAAAAAATCATAGCAAGTAATGACATAGTATAAGTACGACGATTCATCGCATCCGCCATCATGGATGTAATTTCATCTGAAATAATTGCTGTACGAGCAATACAACCATCCAAATCATCCAATTCTCTTCCCAAGCGGTCAGCTATTTCCTGCATTCGATGGCGATCTTCATCACTCATCCAGAGTAATTTTTCATTGGCGAGACGGGCAAATACATCTCTTTGAGGCGCCATATAACGGCGCAGAATGATCAATTGCTTACGCAGTAAAGCTAATCCACCTCGCTCTGGCGTCCGTTGCTCAAGAACCATATTCTCAAGCTCAATAAGGTTGTCATGAAGATCTTCAATAAAATTACCCACTTCATCAGTTATTGCATCAGCCATTTCAACCAACCAGTGCCCGGTCGTTTTCGCGCCTATACCATTTTGTAAATCACTCAGTACCTGTTCAAGTGAATGAACTTTACGATGACGACTAGAAACGATAATTTCAGAGTTAATATAAATACGGAATGTGACTAATTGATCGGGACGTTCGCTTTTATTGCTATTAATTGTCCGCAGCGTAATCATCGTACCATCGCCGGTACGAACTATTTTCGGCCTAAAACTCTCTCCAGCCAGCCCCTTTTTGACCGTTTCTGGCAACAAATCCGTGTCCATTATCCAGCGATAACTCTTGGGATTATGGTAATCCAGATGTTGCCAGAAAGGTTGAGCTGGTGTGGCTAATCCATTCATATCAATCGATGTCATGCCGCCTTGACCATCAAACTGACAAGCATAAACTGCATCGGCCTCTTTCAATGATGAGCCATAAATGGTTTCCACATCCAGCTCCTTACCCTTAGTGCTTAATTATGTACATAGTATGGCTATATGCCACGTCTTCAGGATTGGTGATCGGGTATCCTTTTAACCAAGGTTTTATCAATCTGCCGTTAGTGTACTGATAAATCGGTGCAATAGGCGCCTGTTCAGCAATCATTTGCTCCGCTTTGTTATAGTCATCGTTTCTTAAAGCATCATCTGTTCGCAAACTAGCAGATTGTAGTAATTTGTCATAATTTGCCTGATGGAATTTAGCAATATTACCACTATGCGTTGAAGTTAGCAGGCTTAGAAATGTAGAAGGTTCATTATAATCACCCACCCAAGATGCTCGAATAACATCAAAATCGCCCGTGTTACGGCTATCAATATAAGTTTTCCATTCCTGATTCATCAAACTCACTTGCGCCCCCAATTTTTTCTTCCACATCGAGGCAATAGCAATCGCAATTTTCTGGTGGTTTTCGGAATTATTATAGAGCAAAGAAAGTTTCAGTGGATTGTTCGGCCCGTAACCCGCCGCTTGTAACAAAACCTTAGCCTGTTGATCCAATTCTGCCTGTGTATGTTGTTCCATGTCACTGAGCGCAGGATGGAAACCAGCGGTCACATCCGGCGTAAAATGCCAGGCAGGTTTCTCTCCGGTCCCTAAAACTTTTTCAGTAATGACTTTGCGATCAATCGCCATAGAAAGCGCTTTACGTACTCTGGCATCATTAGTTGGCGCCCGTTGGGTGTTAAAAGCGTAATAATAGGTTCCTAACTGATCCGGCGTATAGACTTGTCCAGGTAAGTCATGCTGCAATTTTTTATACATATTTTTCGGGAAGGATTCAGTGATATCTAAATCATCCGCCAGATAGCGTTTAGTCGCATGTGATTCCTGATTAATGGGCACAAATGTGACTTTAGTTAGGACGGTTTTTTTATGATCCCAATAATAAAGGTTTGGCGTCAGAACGATTTTCTCATTAACAATTCGATCATGTAATTTGAAAGCGCCATTTCCCACCAAATAACCAACTTTTATCCACTCTTTCCCATATTTTTCTACTATCTTCTTATTTACCGGGTAGAGACTGAAATTCGCCGTCAGGTTAGGAAAGTAAGGCACAGGCCGGTTTAGCGTCACCTTTAGTGTGTGCTTATCAATGGCCTCAACACCCAGTTTTACTGGCAGCAGTTTGCCGTCAATAATTTCCTGCGCATTTTCAATACCTGCAAGTGCGGCAAACCAAGCAAAAGATGACGTATTAGCCGGAGTGACCAACCGCTGCCAACTATACACAAAATCTGTCGCAGTAACGGGTTCGCCGTTTGACCAACGGGCATCAGAACGCAACGTAAAAAACCAAGTTTTGTTGTCTACCGTTTTCCACGCTGTTGCTACACCGGGAATGGCATTGCCATACGCATCCTGATTCACCAACCCTTCAAACAGATCGCGCTGAACCTGCGCTTCTGTCAGACCCACGGCGTTAATCGGGTCTAAGGACGCCGGTTCGTCTTTTAGATGACGTACCAGTTCCTGTTTGTCATTAAGCTGAGTGCCAGGAGGAACTTCCGCAGCAAAAGCAGAAACGGTGATAAGAGAACTACTGATAATAAGAGAACTATTGATAAGTAGCGCACAAGAAATCAGATTGAAATAACGCATAAGTAATAATCTGCCCTGTTATAAAATAAATATCCCAATATTAAATTATAAGCCATTGTCGAAATGACACAATCAGACAATTTTACTCTCACAAGCACTATTTTTGATGGGCAAGAGCCGAATATTCTTCTACACTGGGCAATCGTGGTTCATTTATCAGAGGAAGAAAACTATGACACAAACAGTAAAATTTCAAGGCAATGATATCTCCGTAAGCGGCCAGTTCCCAAAATCAGGGGAAAAAGCGCAAGATTTTACTCTGACAGCCAAAGATCTCTCCGATGTCTCTCTTAGCCACTATGCCGGAAAGCGTAAGGTGCTGAATATTTTCCCAAGTATCGATACCGGTGTTTGCGCGGCATCAGTACGTAAATTTAATCAGGTAGCGAATGATTTGGAAAATACCGTCGTTCTGTGCATTTCCGCCGATCTGCCTTTTGCTCAATCCCGTTTCTGTGGCGCGGAAGGGTTATCGAATGTCGTCACGCTGTCTACCCTGCGTGGCGGTAGTTTCAGTGAAGATTATGGCGTCGCCATCAGCAACAGTCCTCTGAGTGGTCTCACAGCCCGTGCAGTCATTGTGCTTGATGAAAGCGATAATGTGATTTATAGCCAACTGGTTGATGAAATCACTAATGAGCCAGATTACGATAACGCACTGGCCGTACTGAAATAAATCCCGTGATTTGTATAATGCCCACTTCCGGTGGGCATTATTTTACTCGTCGTCATCCGGTTCATATTCAGTAGCATGTTTCCTGCTACTCAGACCATATTCTCTCAATTTATTGGCAATCGCAGTATGCGATACCCCAAGACGTTTAGCCAGTTTACGCGTGCTTGGATAGTGCCGATAAAGACGCGTCAACACTGAACGTTCAAAACGTTTACTGATTTCATCCAGAGAACCATTGAACACATCTTCACTAAAAGACACCTCTGTTTCAAACTCTGGCAATTGTATATCCCGCGGCGTCAGCTCCATATTTTCGAGCTGAGTCAATGCGCGATAAATGGCATTTTGTAACTGCCTTACGTTACCGGGCCAACTGTAACTCATTAGAAAATGGGAAAGTTCAGGGGACAATTTAGGTTTCAGTACCCCCTGCTCTTCGGAAAAACGCTCAATAAAATACTCCACCAGCGGCATAATATCTACTTTGCGATCACGCAATGGCGGAAGTGTAATCGCCAATACATTAAGACGATAATAGAGATCTTCGCGAAATTCCCCCCGTTGTACTAATTCAACCAGATTTTTTTGCGTAGCACAGATGACTCTGACATTCACTTTGACTTCGTTTTCTTCCCCTACTCGGCGAAAAGTGCCATCATTAAGAAAACGCAGTAGCTTGATTTGCATCTGTGGCGACATTTCGCCAATTTCATCCAGCAAAACAGTGCCGCCATTGGCCTGCTCGAAGAAACCTTTCTTTCCTTCAATCGCATTGGGATAAGCGCCGGCAGCGTAGCCAAACAGTTCACTTTCGACTACATCATCCGGCATTGATGCGCAGTTCAACCCCAGAAAAGGTTGTTTTCCGCGTAAACTGTGCAAATGACAAGCTTTTGCCAGAATATCTTTACCTGTTCCTGTCTCGCCAATCAGCAGCAGCGGCGCATCCAACATCGCCATTTTACGGGCTTGTTCAATAATCTGAGTCATTTTTGGGCTGACAGCGATAATTTTCTTAAATTCACTGCCATCATTGTCAGTCAGTTTTTTCAGTTGATTCCCTATTCGGGCGGCAGATTTGAGCATAATCACCGTACCAACACACTGCATTTTCTGCTTTTCATCAATCAGTTGGATAGGCGTAATATCCATCAGGTAGTCCAAACCTTTGAGAGTTATCCTTTCCACACGCTGCTGGATATTTTTATTTTCAAACCAGCGCGAAAAGTTATAACCGCTGATAAACTGCCCGATAGGTTTTTGATAAGTTTGTTCTTCACTCACACCAAACAGCTTAAACACCGCAGAGTTAGCAAGTTCAATATTTCCTTTCAGATCAACCGAAAAAACAGGCTCAGGCAAGGACTCCAACAATGCGCACATCGCTTTATGTTCTCTTTCGGAAGGCATAAAAGAGACGGTACGAACATCAATAACACCATTAATACGACGAATTTCCGCCATCAATTTACGAAATACATTGAAATCAACGGGTGAAAAATTAAGGTAAATCCGGCCGATTTGGGATATTTCTATCCCTTTTAAATCAATATTCTCTAATACCAGTAGATCGAGCAATTCACGGGTAAGCCCAATTCGATCATGGCAAATAACTTCTAAGCGCATCTGTTTTGACCTTATTTACACTAATACATATAATTTTTTAAAATACTACTCTCTACGATTATTCATATGAAGCATTCTGTCAGTAAAAATTGACCAGACTCCGGTTTTTTCAATGTCGTAAATAACACAGTATTTGAAACTTTCACTAAAATAAACAAATTCTACAATTGATTATAAAACAGATTAATAAAATAACGTAAAACATCGTCGTTATCTGGATATTTTGTGCCTTCATATAGAACTAAAGCATATATCATTTAATTAACTATATTCTTAGACTTATTTGGCAGGATATTCTTAAGTTGAGTGATTAGCTGACGACGGAAATCTCCTAATTTAGGTTTGTCACCTTCTATCCAAGGTAATGGCCTACATAATTCCATCGCTTTAATACCCAACCGAGCAGTCAGTAAACCGACACCGATCCCTTGGGCGGCTCTGGCAGAAAGACGCGCAGTGATATCCTGCGATAACCAATCCATACCCACTTCCCGCACCATTTCTGAGACGCCGGAAAAAATAATATTCAGTAGAACAAGGCGGAAAAGCCGAATACGACTGAAATATCCCAATTCAATACCATATAGAGCTGCAATACGATTAATTAGCCGGATATTACGCCAGGCAATAAATGCCATATCGACAATCGCCAACGGGCTAACCGCTATCATTAATGCCGATTCCGCAGCATAGCGGCTGATTTCAGCCCTGGCTTGAGCATCTAAAACAGGTTGAACCCATTTGCTGTACAACAGCACCACTTCACGATCATTATGTGTATCGTGTAAAGCGGCCCGCCAGCGCTGTAACGCCGGGTTATGCTGTTCGATACCCGCCTGACTTGCCAACCTCTCACAAAATTCCCGCCCTTTACCCATACCATGATGCTGTAATAACGCTTTCGCAGTATCCCGTTCTTCAGACCGCATTCTTAGCCGATAGAGACGACGCCACTCACTGACCAGAGAACCTATACCCGCAAAGACAATCATGCCCCCTGCCGCCGCTACACCTAACGCGCTCCAATCCTGTTGCTGCCATGATTGATAAATCCATTGCACAAACTGAGCAACAGCGCTCACGCCTAGTAAAATCAGAGCGCCATATACCATTTTACGCCAGCAACTACGCTTGGGTTTCAATGCCGCATTAACTATCCCTTCTACCTGACCTTCGCGCTCTTCTGTCTCAAGTTCTGGCGATACAGGATAGAAATTCGCCATATCTTTTTCATCGAAAATCTGAGCGGGTTTTAAAACCGGCTGTTGTGGCCCTGATAAGGGTTCTTCAAAGTCAATTCTTGGCTTCAAGGGCTCGGTCATCTCACTTTATCTCCCACTAAAAATTCCAGCACGGTATCTAACCGAATATGAGGCAATGGCGTATCAGTATCTACCGGACAAGGGCCAAATTCCTCGAAAGAGAAACCCTGCTTTTGCCAGAAATTATCATCAGGTAAACGCCGCGGTACTTCACCGGGGAAAAATGTCAGTGATTTACCATCTGTAAGTCGATATCCCTTCAACGCCGGAATGCTTTCACCATGATGTTCAATCACGCCGCTTTCTGTCGCCCGTACCGATGCCAGACCAACGCAATCCATGCTGATACCTTCAAAAGCCGCATTTTGTCTGGCTTCCTGAACCAATTGTTGGAGTAAAGCAACCAAATTAGCATGTTGATCGGCGGTAACATGATCCGCCTTACTGGCAGCAAACATTAATTTATCAATGCAAGGGGAAAACAAGCGGCGGAAGAGAGTGCGTTTACCATAATGAAAACTCTGCATTAATTGTGTCAGCGCCAAACGCATATCATTAAATACTTGTGGTCCACAGTTCAATGGCTGTAAACAATCTATCAACACAATCTGCCGATCAAAGCGTAGAAAATGCGCTTTATAAAACCCTTTCACAACCGACTGGCAGTAATATTCAAAGCGCTGACGCAGCATACCGATATTCGTGTGTTGATCTGCCTGAGCAAATTGTGACTCAGTGATATGGTTGATATCCGGCCACGGAAAAAATTGCAAAGCTGGAGCGCCCATCATATCACCGGGCAGAACAAATCTCCCCGGCTGGATAAAATGCAATCCTTGCTCTTTGCATTTAACCAAATATTCCGTATAGGCCTGAGCAATAGCAGCCAATAGATTCTCATCTGCGGGCGCCAGCGGATCGCACTGTTTACAAAGATCCAACCAAGGCTTTGCCCATTCAGCTCTTTCTCCCTGCAATAAGCTATTCATCTGATGTGACCATGTTAAATAACTTTGTGCCAACATCGGTAGATCTAACAGCCATTCACCGGGATAATCCACAATTTCCAGAAATAACGTGGCTGTTTCTTTGAAATGACGCAGCAGAGAATTCTCAGAACGGTAACGAAGCGCCAGCCGGATTTCACTGACACCCCGTGTCGGCGTCGGCCAGGCAGGCGGTGTGCTGTAAAGTGCGGCCAATCCTTCATCATAAGTAAAACGGGGAACGCCCAAATCACGTTGAGGAACCCGTTTTACACCCAACAAGCGACCGTCACGCACAGCAGAAAATAGCGGCAACCGGGCGCCGCTATGGAGGTGAAGTAACTGGTTAACCAAAGATGTGATAAACGCTGTTTTACCACTACGACTTAATCCTGTTACAGCTAACCGTAAATGGCGATCCATCCCACGATTAACCAGCGCAGTTAATTCATTTTGCAGCCGTTTCATGTCTCTCCTGTGATAAGTATTACGATCAGGTAATACCAGTTAGTTGCATCATTTAACTTTTCCTGCAACTCGTGCTTGCAGGGCTTCACGCTGACATTGCATCTCTTGTTTGGCCAACTTATGAAAAACCCAAACCGTGTTAGGATCATCGGCCTCATCGAGACCTTGTTTCACTTGTTCCCGGAACCAATTATCGCGTTCCGCCGTTTTATGAGTTCGTTTCAACATTAATGACTCCACAACTAGCCCAAGGCATTCCTAAATTATTATCAAAGCTGCTTGAAACGACTGCGAACACTGAACGTTTCAGAAGTAATATAACGTTCCATTTGGCGCAGACGAATCTCTCCCGATTTCAATTGATAGTCGATTTCATTCAGCAAACTTTGGGCTGAAAAATAGTCCTCTTGGGTATAACCCGGGGGTGCCGGGTCCAGGACGAAAACCAATACAATATAAGCGACAACCACAAACCCAAACAGGCCAAGAAACAGTGACAATACCGCTATGACACGAATCAAACGCACCGGTACATCAAAATAATAGGCCAATCCAGCACAAACACCTTTAATTTTGCCTTTTTCAGGTATTCGATACAGTTTCCGGCGATTACCATTCGACATTATGATTGCCTCCAATCAGGATGTTCTGCATCCAGAATATCTTCCAGTGTTTTGATTCGTGCCTGCATATGTTGTACACGCTCTGCCAGACGCTGAATTTCATTCTGATCTAACTGGCTTTGATTGGAATTCCGGTCGCTATAATGCAACCACAACCAGATGGGTAGCACAAAAAGTACAAAGATAGTCAGCGGAATGCCAAGAAATATAGAGCCCATCACTTTTCCTTATGGTTAGTTAAGTGCGCCAACATTTAATGTTGTTCTTTATTAGCATTTATTTTAGCCTTCATTGCCGCTAATTGTGCGCTGATTTCATCGTCTGCTTTTAATTCAGCAAACTGTTGATCCAGAGATTTTTGTTTTCCCATGCCCACGGCTTCGGCTTCCGCTTCCATATGATCGATACGGCGCTCAAATTGCTCGAAACGAGCCATTGCCTGATCAATTTTACCGCTGTCGAGCTGACGGCGAACCTGCCGGGAAGAGGCAGCCGCTTGATGACGCAGAGCTAACGCCTGTTGTCTTGCTCGGGTTTCACTCAGTTTGTTTTCAAGTTCAACAACTTCCCCTTTCATTCGCTCAAGTGTTTCTTCCAGTATGGCTAATTCATGTTTCAACGTATCCACTAAAGCAGCCGCCTTCTGTTTTTCAATCAGGGCCGCTCGCGCCAAATCTTCTCTCTCTTTACTCAACGCCAGTTCCGCTTTTTCCTGCCAATCATGCATTTGTTGTTCACCTGCGGTAATGCGGCGGGATAACTGCTTTTTCTCTGCCAGAGTACGGGCAGAAGTTGAGCGAATTTCAACTAAAGTGTCTTCCATTTCCTGAATCATCAGGCGAATCATTTTTTGCGGATCTTCCGCTTTATCCAGTAATGAAGAGATATTGGCATTCACGATATCAGCAAAACGAGAGAAAATACCCATAGTAAATTATCCTTTTTGATTAAAATTAGTTAATACTCTGTTCATGTCACTCTTAAATCTTATCAAGAACCGTGCCAACTTTTTTTCTCTCTCTATTTTCATGAAATATAAAGAAAATTTTTTATTTGATTTTTTAGCACAACAGAATAAAGTGGTCTAAATAACTAATTATTGGTGAAAATAACCATGAATGACGCCACAGAAAATCTATTAGGTGAAGCAAACAGCTTTATCGAAATCCTGGAGCAGGTATCCGCACTAGCAAAATTAAATAAACCCGTCATCGTTATTGGGGAACGCGGAACCGGCAAGGAGCTGATTGCCCGCCGTTTGCATTATTTATCCCCCCGCTGGCAAGGGCCATTTATCTCCCTAAACTGCGCGGCTTTGAATGAAAATTTATTGGATTCAGAGTTATTTGGTCATGAGGCTGGCGCATTTACCGGCGCACAAAAAAAGCATCAAGGCAGATTTGAACGTGCCGATGGGGGAACGCTATTTCTTGATGAATTGGCAACCGCACCAATGCAAGTTCAGGAAAAGCTATTGCGCGTTATTGAATATGGGCATCTTGAACGCGTTGGCGGCAGCCAACCATTACAGGTCGATGTTCGATTAATATGCGCCACCAATGATGATCTGCCCGCAATGGCAGCTAAGGGGCAATTCCGCGCTGATTTGCTCGATAGACTGGCTTTTGATGTGGTCAAAATCCCTCCATTGCGCCAACGACAACAGGATATCATGTTGCTAGCACAACACTTCGCTATTCAAATGTGCCGCGAACTTGATTTGCCGCTATTTCCCGGTTTTACTGACCAGGCAAAACAACAGTTACAGAATTACACTTGGCCCGGTAATATCCGTGAACTGAAAAATGTTGTGGAACGATCGGTTTATCGTCACGGCAAGAATGCTGATCAACTTGATAATGTTATTATTAATCCATTCGCCTCCACATCGCATTTCATAGCCAATGTTGATGATAGTAATGATTTATCTTCACAACTTCTGCCTTCACTGCCCGTTAATTTGAAACAGTGGCAACATGACAGCGAACGACAATTAATAGAATTATCATTAAAAGAGAGTAGGTTTAACCAAAGAAAAGCGGCAGATAAACTACGGCTGACCTATTATCAATTACGAGGCTTAATGAAGAAACATGATATCAATACCGGTGATAAATGAGCTGAATTACAGATAAAAAAAAGCCAGCACCCGAGCTGGCTAAAAAAACACTGGAAGCAATGTGAGCAATGTCGTGCCTTTCCTGGGACATAAAAACTGTTCCCCGGAAGTGCGATACAGATGATAATGGTTATCAATACGTTTTGTAAAGCACTTTGTTGAGAATTTTTCTCATTATCATCACCGCAGCGTTTTTTTGGGCTCAAGCGCTATTTGAGATACAATGTGTCAATTCTAATTAATAACAGATGCCTTATATGCGCAGTTTGATTTATTGGATCATATTATCCCTTTCAGCCCCGGCTATTGCAGGAACAATAGCTACGCCTGAAAAAAAGCCCCACATTCCGACTGACATTCAGCAACACGGGTTTATTTATTGCGTTAACGGCAATCTGAATACCTTTAATCCTCAACTGACTAGCAGTGGCTTAACTGTCGATACACTGGCCGCCCAACTCTACGAGCGTCTATTAGACGTTGATCCTTATACGTACCGTTTGCTCCCTGAATTGGCCTCTCATTGGGAGACACTGGATAATGGCGCTACTTACCGCTTTTATTTACGCCGTAATGTCTCATTTCAATCAACAGACTGGTTTACTCCGACCCGTACAATGAATGCTGATGATGTCATCTTTAGCTTTAAGCGTCTGTTTGATAAGCAACACTATTATCATAACGTCAATGGCGGACATTACCCCTATTTTGACAGTCTCCAACTGGCCGATTCTATTCAAAGTATCCGTAAAATTAATGAATATACGGTGGAATTTCGCCTGAACGAACCAGACGCCTCTTTTCTTTGGCATTTGGCAACCCACTATGCCCCAATACTTTCACAAGAATATGGGCAACAATTGCATCAAATGAATCGCCATGAACAAATTGACTGGAAACCTGTCGGCACAGGCCCGTTTATGTTGAAAGATTATCGGACCAGGCAATTTATCCGTCTGGTTCGCCATGATAAATACCGGAAAGGCAAACCACAAATGCGGCAAATAGTTATTGACGTCGGCGCCGGCGGCACTGGCAGGATGTCTAAGCTTTTAACCGGTGAATGTGATGTATTAGCGTATCCCGCAGCCAGCCAGCTTACGGTTTTACGAGATGATCCTCGCCTGCGTCTGACTTTACGCCCAGGAATGAATGTCGCTTATCTGGCTTTCAATACCAGCAAGCCGCCTCTTGATAAACTACAGGTTCGGCAAGCCATTGCCTACGCTATTAATAACCAACGGCTGATGCAATCCATCTATTATGGTACGGCGGAAACAGCCTCATCAATTTTACCTCGGGCGTCATGGGCTTATGATAATCAAACTGAGATTACGGAATACAACCCAGAAAAATCCCGCAAAATACTTAATGATCTTGGATTAAATGGCTTGCAATTGAGCTTATGGGTACCTTCCGCCTCTCAATCATACAATCCAAGTCCACTTAAAATGGCAGAATTGATTCAGGCCGATTTAGCACAAGTTGGTATTATCATGAGTATTAAGCCTGTTGAGGGCCGATTTCAAGAAACCAAGCTGATGGATAAATCTCACGATATGACCCTATCAGGTTGGTCAACTGACAGTAATGACCCAGACAGTTTTTTCCGGCCGCTGTTAAGTTGTGCCGCTATCGCTTCACAGACCAATTTCAGTCATTGGTGTAATCCAGAATTTGATAAAACTTTGCGGGAAGCTTTAATTAACCAGCAATTATTATCCCGAATTAAGTATTATCATGCAGCTCAACAAATCCTTGAACAGCAATTGCCTATATTACCATTAGCCTATTCTCTGCATTTACAGGCTTACCGTTACGATATTAAAGGGCTAGTACTCAGTCCATTTGGTAATGCCTCTTTCGCTGGTGTTTATCGGGAAAAAGAGGCTGATCAAATGACTCAGAAAGGTGGCAAATGATTATTTACACTCTCCGTCGTCTGCTTTTACTGATTATTACCCTGTTTTTCCTGTCGCTGATAAGCTTTAGCCTCAGCTACTTTACCCCTAATGCTCCTCTCAGCGGGGCATCCTTGTTTGATGCTTATATATTCTTTTTCCACAGCTTATTACTATGGGATTTTGGCGTATCCAGCATCAACGGTGAACTTATCAGCGAACAATTATGGGAAGTGTTTCCCGCCACAATGGAACTCTGTATTCTGGCTTTCTCTGTCGCGTTGCTAATCGGCATCCCACTCGGGATTATTGCGGGAGTATGGCGTAACAAACCAGCGGATACTTTTATTACCTCCATTGCTTTAGTCGGATTTTCTATCCCGATTTTTTGGCTAGCGCTATTACTCACCCTATTTTTTTCTCTTTATCTCGGCTGGCTACCGGTCTCAGGACGCTTTAATCTGCTATATCAGATTGAACCTGTGACAGGCTTCTCATTAATTGATGCCTGGTTATCAAAATCGCCCCATCGTAATGAAATGATCATCAGTGCCATGCAACACTTGTTGCTACCCGTTATTACACTCGCTGTTGCACCGACAACCGAAGTTATTCGGTTGATGAGAAACAGTACAGAAGAGGTTTTTGGCGAGAACTATATTAAAGCCGCCGCAACCCGTGGTTTATCGAGGCTGACAATTATCCGTCGTCATGTCCTACACAATGCATTGCCCCCTATCATCCCGAAATTAGGATTACAATTTTCCACCATGTTGACACTGGCAATGATGACGGAGCTGGTATTTAACTGGCCGGGACTTGGTCATTGGTTAGTCAGCGCCATTCGTCAGCAAGATTATTCCGCCATTTCTGCGGGTGTTATGGTGATTGGCACACTGGTGATTTTAGTCAATGTTCTGTCTGATGTTATTGGCGCAATGACTAACCCTCTGAAGCATAAGGAATGGTATGCCCTTAGATAATTTTTATCGTGAAAAGAAAATGCCATCACCGATAAAGGTCATCTGGCGCTTTTTCTATTCGGACATGTTGGCAATGATGGGGTTTTATGGGGTGCTTATTCTGATTGCCCTAAGTCTGTTTGGCGGATATCTGGCCCCCTATGAGCTCGATCAACAATTTCTTGGTCACCAACTACTGCCGCCTTCATGGTCATATCACGGTAATATCGCATTTTTTCTAGGTACCGACGATCTTGGGCGCGACATCCTCAGCCGATTGCTAATAGGTACGGCCTCCACGTTCGGTTCAGCCCTGTTAGTCACTTTAGCGGCTGCTTTATGTGGTTTGATTATCGGCTGTCTGGCAGGCATGACACGAGGGCTGAAATCCGCAGTACTTAATCATATTCTCGATACATTACTCTCTATCCCATCACTATTGCTGGCAATTATTGTCGTCGCCTTTGTGGGCGCCAGTTTGCAGCATGCAATAATCGCTATTTGGTTGGCGCTATTGCCACGTATCGTTCGCACGGTTTACAGCGCAGTTCACGATGAGCTAGATAAAGAATATGTCATTGCCGCTCGTCTGGATGGCGCTTCTAATTACCATATTCTATGGTATGCAGTATTACCAAACATTACCGCCGCCTTGATCAACGAGCTAACACGCGCCCTTTCTATCGCCATACTTGATATCGCTTCACTTGGTTTTCTTGATCTTGGCGCTCAACTTCCCTCACCTGAATGGGGAGCGATGTTAGGCGATTCACTGGAGCTAATCTATGTTGCGCCTTGGACCGTTATGTTGCCCGGCGCAGCAATCATGTTCAGTGTCTTGTTAGTCAATTTATTAGGTGATGGATTACACCGTGCAATTAATTCCGGGGTGGAATAATGCCATTACTCGATATTCGTAATCTCACTATTGAATTTATGACTGCCAAAGGGCCAGTTAAAGCGGTTGACCGTGTTAGTATGTCACTGACAGAAGGCGAAATACGCGGTCTGGTGGGTGAATCCGGCTCAGGTAAGAGCCTGATTGCCAAAGCAATAAGCGGCGTCACTAAAGATAATCTTAAAGTGACGGCTGACCGTTTTCGCTTCGATGATATTGACCTGCTCCGCCTGACTCCACGGCAACGCCGAAAAGTCATCGGCCACAATATCTCAATGATTTTTCAGGAGCCACAATCCTGTCTTGATCCTTCTGAAAATATTGGTCGACAACTCATTCAAGCCATTCCCGGCTGGACTTACAAAGGCCGTTGGTGGCAACGTTTAAAATGGCGAAAACGCCGGGCTATTGAATTACTCCACCGAGTGGGAATTAAAGATCATAAAGACATTATGAGTAGCTTCCCTTGCGAATTAACGGAAGGAGAATGCCAGAAGGTCATGATTGCTATCGCATTGGCTAACCAACCACGCCTGCTGATTGCAGATGAACCCACCAATGCGATGGAACCGACCACCCAAGCTCAAATTTTCCGTCTGTTAGCGCGATTGAATCAGAACAATAACACCACCATTTTACTGATAAGTCATGACTTGCAAGTCATGAGCAAATTGGTGGATCGTATTAATGTTCTGTATTGCGGTCAAACGGTCGAAAGCGCCGTTCCCGATGAATTACTGGTAACGCCACACCACCCCTACACACAAGCGTTAAGCCGCGCTATCCCTGATTTTGGTAGCTCTTTGCCTCATAAAAGCAGGTTAAACACCTTGCCAGGCGCCATTCCATCCCTTGAGCATCTACCCATCGGCTGCCGTTTAGGCCCGCGTTGCCCTTACGCGCAAAAAACGTGTATTGAAACACCGCGGTTACGGGTGATAAAAAACCATGCTTTTGCCTGCCACTTTCCACTGAATCTGGAGGAACAGTAATTGGTTAATACTCTGCTAGAAGTCAGGAACCTGGCTAAAACTTTTCGTTATCGAACTGGTTTTTTTCATCGTCAACACCTTGATGCGGTGAAACCCGTCAGCTTTACCTTAAAGGCAAAACAGACACTGGCGATTATTGGTGAGAACGGTTCTGGAAAATCAACGCTGGCAAAGATGCTTTCAGGCGTTATCGAGCCAACTTCCGGCGAAATCATGATCGACGGCCACAAACTCACTTACGGTGATTATAGTTATCGCAGTCAACGCATTCGCATGATATTTCAGGACCCAAGTACATCGCTAAATCCTCGTCAACGTATTGGACAAATTCTTGCTATTCCCCTTCTGCTTAATACAGAACTCAATACAATGGAACGGGAAAAACGGATCAACCAGACATTGCGACAAGTTGGCCTGTTACCGGACCATGCCAATTATTATCCACATATGCTCGCCTCAGGCCAAAAACAGCGGGTAGCACTGGCGCGCGCATTAATATTACAACCTCAGATTATTATTGCTGATGAGGCATTAGCATCACTCGATATGTCTATGCGATCTCAAATTATTAATCTGATGTTGGAATTACAGGAAAAACACGGTATTTCTTATCTCTATGTCACCCAGCATCTTGGCATGATGAAACATATCAGTGATCAGGTGCTTGTCATGCATCAAGGGGAAGTTGTTGAACGGGGAAATACAGCAGAAGTGTTGGCTTCTCCTCTGCATGATATGACTCGCCGTCTGATCGCCAGCCATTTTGGAGAGCCACTCACCGCTGATGCCTGGCGACAAGATATTCCTTAACATATAGAAAACGATAATCACTGCTCGGAGCAGAACGCAAAATACAGCATATTTCTCTCTAGCGTGATAGAATTACTGGGTTTATTAACATAAAACGTCATATTGATATTGTCTCTGTGAGCGATTTTAATCCATTAATATCATTACCGGCGTTATCACACAAGGATACTGTTATGGGTTTTATGACCGGCAAGCGCATTCTGATCACTGGCGTCGCCAGTAAACTCTCCATCGCTTATGGTGTTGCAAAAGCAATGCATGACCAGGGAGCTGAGCTAGCTTTCACTTATCAAAATGACAAGTTGAAACCTCGTGTTGAAGAATTTGCTGCTTCTCTGAACTCTACTATTGTTCTGCCTTGCGATGTAGTTGAAGATGCAAGCATCGAAGCCCTGTTCACCGAACTGAGTAAAATTTGGCCAAAATTCGATGGCTTTGTTCACTCCATTGGCTTTGCACCTGCTGATCAACTGGATGGTAACTATGTCAGTGCCGTTACCCGCGAAGGCTTTAGAATCGCACACGACATCAGCTCTTACAGCTTTGTTGCTATGGCAAAAACTTGCCGTGAAATGCTGAACCCAAATTCTGCTTTACTGACTCTCACCTATCTGGGAGCAGAGCGCTCAATCCCTAACTATAATGTCATGGGTCTGGCAAAAGCATCTTTGGAAGCTAACGTTCGTTATATGGCTAATGCTATGGGCGCTGAAGGTGTTCGCGTTAACGGTATCTCTGCCGGCCCTATCCGCACTTTGGCTGCATCCGGCATCAAAGATTTCCGTAAAATGCTAGCTCATTGTGAATCCGTTAACCCAATTCGCCGCACTGTAACCACTGAAGATGTTGGTAATGCTGCGGCATTCTTGTGTTCGGATCTGTCCGGCGGTATCACCGGTGAAATCCTGCATGTTGACGGTGGTTTCAGCATTGCAGCAATGAATGAACTGGAGTTGAAATAATCTGATAAATAATCAGTAATTTTCATATTCACAAGGTCCGAAAAGTTATTTTTTCGGGCCTTTTATTATCAATAAAATAATAAATTAATTTCGTCATTAAATCATCACTAATTGGTAAAAATTAATTTTAAATTAAAATATAAAAAACCTTTGGAGAGAATTATTAAAACCTTTGTAATTAAAGAGTTAAACGATATTACCTTATGATTGTTTTATTGACACAAAAAATATCATCTCGTTTCCTTGCGCTAATCAATAATATGACCTTTAATATAATCAATAATTTAATTTCATACAATCTGTTATCAGTAAAATATTCTATTTTTATTATCACTTTAATCTTTTAAGTTAAATATTATATTTCACTCTTTAATACAATTTAATGATATTT
>NZ_JAZGJN010000212.1:0-23440 GCF_038085095.1 Photorhabdus sp. P32
CATTTTGAAGTTTATTGGGTATCTAACAATTAGTTCGCTTTTCACCTTAAAACAGGGGAAATAAGCGCATGATAAAATCTAAGAAAAATTAATTAAACATGACAGGGATATATTGTAAAAGGACGTGGTGTTATCATTTCGGATAATTTTATATTGTATTTAATTTGGTGGTAATTATGATTTTGATATTATTTAAATATATGCTAAATTTTTCTTGAAAATTAAAATGAAATACATTTATTTAATGATAATTAAAGGGTTGTTTTTAAATAATACTATTTTGGTTTGTTATTGATTTTTTTATGTTTTTTCAGTAAATTTTTTAATGGATTGATTTGAGTCTAATTAACTTTATGGTTGTTGCGATAATAGATAATAATAGTTATTAAATCATTATTTAAGCGATATGTTTTTATGTGAAATTTTATAAAAACAATTAATTTTATTATTAAATAATTGGCAAAAATTCACATTTCCATAATGCTTAATAATATCAGATTGTGCTATACGAAAAGCGAATGACATATACCCAATGGATTTCAAGATGCATCGCGACGGCAAGGGAGCGAATCCCCGGGAGCATAGATAACTATGTGACTGGGGTGAGTGAGCGCAGCCAACAAAGAGGCAACTTGAAAGATGACGGGTATATTCAAGTTAAATATTAAATCAGGTCATCGGAGATATGTTTTTCGAAGACAGCAACATACCTGAGGCAATAAGCGAAGTTAAGTGACGCCAAGCCGCAGGATATCGAGTTAAAAGGTGTGAAGGAATTAATTGTAGTGTATTTCGTGGTCAGTACCGTTGCTTAACTCCATCGACTTTAACGAAGTGGATAAAGCATTAACAGAAACCGATGGCACTGACAGTCTAATATGGCTTTTGGGGAAATGTGATGACTGATAAAGAAATTAATACCGTTGGCTCATTGAAAGCGAGTTTTAAGTCTGGTGTGCGACTTATGCCGGAAGCATTTTCCTACTTGATTGATGAGGCATATAAGGCATATGAAATCATTGATGGCGCTCATGGGGATGGCCCAACCGCAGGGTTGAAACGAGATGGTAAAGGAAAACTGGCCCTTAACATTCGCCATTCTGGCGGGTTGAGCCCTAATCAAGGCGCTTTGGCCTTATCGCTGAAGCCAGAAGGTGGACTCTCTTTTGATGGGGGAGGGTATCTGAAATTGGATGCTGCTCGGCAGGTTCAGTTTGCAGATTTTTTCAGTTTATCTCGGCGTGAGCGGATAGAGATCACACGGGTGTTGGGTTTGAAACGCACCATGATGACGCGTATTGTTTCTCCCACTCTCTCTCCCGAGGCGCGTGAATCCTTTGGCTATTCTGTTAGCTTGAATGCAGTGGGAGACCGTTTAGCGGTTGGGATGAATACTAAAATCTGTATATATACGCGCCGGAAGAGTGGTGAGTGGAATACAAGCACGCCTATTGTGCTTGAGTCTTATCAAAGTGATTCTTCATGGGATGTCAGTCTGAATGCGGCGGGAGATTGCCTAGCGTTGGCAAATAGGTTCAGACAGAGGGTTGGTGTACATATGCGTGCAAATGGCGTCTGGAATGTAAGAAAGCCCGTTTGGTTTCCGGCTCCGAGCCGTATTGACGTCTTTGGCCTGGGTGTCAGCTTGAGCGCAGCGGGAGATTGTCTGGTGACTGGGTGCGAATTCAAACCTGCGTTAGATTCTGCGTTCCATATGTTTACACGCACGAACGGGATCTGGGATAGCGAAAATCCCATTAAGTTTCCGGTCCCTTCGAGTTCTTATGAATTTGGCAAGGCTGTCCGCCTGAATGCCGCAGGAAACTGTCTGGCGGTGCATGGTTACGATGATTTCACAATAAGCACGATTTATGTGTATACACTCACGAATGGGATCTGGGATAGCGAAAACCCGATTAAGCTCAAGCTCCCTGAAGGCAGCTCATCCCTTTTTGGCAAGATTTTTAGCCTGAATGCAGAGGGAGATTGTCTGGCGGTGGGGGAGGTGCGTGATTATTTCCCCATTATTAATGGAAAAGTTTATCTGTATACGCGCACAAATGGGATCTGGGATAGCGAAAATCCTATTAAGTTTTCGGTTCCTGCAAGCGACGTAATAGATTTTGGACGCTCTCTCGAACTGAATGCTGCGGGGGATCGTCTGGCAGTGGGGGCGGCTTCCCGGGTGTATGTGTATACCTGTCTGAATGGTAAGTGGAATATGGAAACGCCGATGGAGATTTTGAACCCTTCAGGCAATTCAGATAATTTAAATGGTTTTGGTGGGCCTATCGGCCTGAATAAGGCGGGGACGAGTTTGGTTGTTAGCGCAACGTCAGAAAGTGTCGATTTTAAGCTCAAAGCCGGTGCAGTTTATATCTTTGAGAATATCAATTGATGCCCATACAGAAGACAGATGACTGTCTAATACGGCTTTGGGGAAATATGATGACTGACAAAGAAATGAATATTATTAACTCATTGAAAACGAGTTTTAAGTCCGGTGTTCTGCCCACACCTGAAGAATTTTCTCACTTGATTGATGAGGCATATAAGGCATATGAAATCATTGATGGCGCTCAGGGTGATGGCCCGACCGCAGGTCTGAAACGAGATGATAAAGGAAAGCTGGCCCTCAACGTTCACCATTCTGGTGGGTTAAACCTTGATCAAGGCGCTTTGGCGCTATCATTGAAGCCAGAAGGTGGGATCTCTTTTGATAGGGGAAGTCGTCTGAAATTGGATGCCGATCGGCAGATTCAGTTTGCGGATTTTTTCAGGTTATCGCGGCGGGAGCGGATGGAGATCGCACAGTTGTTAGGTTTGAAACGCAGCGCCAGCACCACGATGACGCGTATTGTTGCTCCTTCCCCTAAAGCGAATGAGTTCTTTGGCGCTTCTGTTAGCATGAGCGCAGCGGGAGACTGTTTAGCGGTTGGGGTGGGTGATAAAGTCTGCGTGTATACAGGTCGGAAGAATGGGTGGAATACAAGCACTCCCGTTGTCTTTGAGGCTTATGGAGATAGACGTCGTAGTTCTTCATGGGATATCAGTTTGAATGCGGCGGGAGATTGCCTGGCGTTGGGATACAAAATTAGTTCTCGAAAAGCGGAAGCTTGTGTGTATATGCGCACGAATGGCGTCTGGGATACAAAAAATCCCGTGGTGTTTACGATCGAAAGTACAGAAGAATATTTTGTTGTGAATGTCAGCTTGAGCGGAGCAGGAGACTGTCTGGTGGTGGGGGGCGACCGCTATTCGTTTTATATGTATACACGTGTGAATGGAATCTGGGATAGAGAAAACCCTATTAAGTTGTCTCCTCCTGGGGCGGAAGGGGTTAGTCCGACTGTTTGCCTGAGTACTTCGGGAAACTGTCTGGCAGTGCATGGTTTCGATGTTTCTTATCCTCCTGACCCTGCAATAAACACGGTTTATGTGTATACACGCACGAATGGGATTTGGGATATAGAAAATCCCATTAAGCTTGCCCCTGAAGATGGCGTACCCCTTTTTAACTGGGTTTTTAACCTGAATGCAAAGGGAGATCGTTTGGCGGTTGGGGCGGATTATTATTTACCTACTAAGGGGAAGGTTTATCTGTATACGCGCACAAATGGGGTCTGGGATAGGAAAAATCCCATTAAGTTTTCGGCTCCGGCAAGTGACGTAACGTATTTTGGCAACGCTATCAAACTGAATGATGCGGGAAACCGTCTGGCAGTGGGGGCGGCTTCCAGGGTGTATGTGTATACCTATCTGAATGGTAAGTGGAATATGGAAAAACCTATCGAGATTTTGGACCCTTCAGGTAATTTAAATGATTTTGGTAAGGCTATCAGTTTGAATAAGGCGGGAACGAATTTGGCAGTTGGCGCGAGTTCAACCAAGGTTGGTTCTGTGTCTGGAGCGGGTGCGGTCTATACCTTTGAGAATGTCAAATGAAGACAGAAAACGGAGAACAGGTGACGGTGACTGTCTAATACGGCTTTTGAGGACATATTATGACTGATAAAGAAATGAGTTCTGTTGACTCATTGAAAGCGAGTTTTAAGTCTGGTGTGCGGCTTATGCCAGAAGCCTTTTCCCATTTGATTGATGAGGCATATAAGGCATATGAAATCATTGATGGCGCTCAGGGGGATGGCCCGACAGAAGGGTTGAAACGAGATGGTAAAGGAAAACTGGCCCTCAACACTCGCCATTCTGGCGGGTTAAACGCTAATAAAGGCGCTTTGGCGCTATCACTGAAACCAGAAGGGGGACTCTTTTTTGATGGGGGAGGATATCTGAAATTGGATGCCGATCGGCAGGTTCAGTTTGCGGATTTTTTCAGTTTATCTCGGCGTGAGCGGATGGAGATCACGCGGGTGTTGGGTTTGAAACGCACCATGATGACGCGTATTGTTTCTCCCACTCCTAAGAAGAATGAATCCTTCGGCGGTTCTGTTAGCATGAATGCTGCGGGAGACTGTTTAGCGGTTGGGATGGGTAATAAAGTCTGTGTATATACGCGCCGGAAGAGTGGTGAGTGGAGTACAAGCACGCCTATTGTGCTTGAGCTTATTCATAATGAATATTATAGCTCTTTATTTAATGTCAGTCTGGATGCAGCGGGAGATTGCTTGGCGTTGGGAAATAGAGCGCCCGCTGATGGCGGAAAGATGGTTGGTGTATATACACGCACGAATGGCGTCTGGGATGCAATAAATCCTGTTTGGTTTCCGGCTCCGGGCGCCAGTGAATTATTTGGTGTGAATGTCAGCTTGAACGCAGCAGGAGACTGTCTGGTGGCTGGGGGCATATACCACTCTACGTTCCATATGTTTACACGCACGAACGGGATCTGGGATAGAGAAAATCCCATTAAGTTTCCGGTCCCTTCGAATTCTTATGAGTTTGGCTGGATTGCTCGCCTGAGTGCTGCGGGAAACTGTCTGGCGGTGCATTGCCACGATAGTTACGAGCTAAGAGGCATGATTTATGTGTATACACGCACGAATGGGATCTGGGATAGTGAAAACCCCATTAAGTTCGAGGCCCCTGAAGATAGCTCACGTGGTCTTAGCAGGGCTTTTAGCCTGAATGCAGAGGGAGATCGTCTGGCGGTGGGGGCGGATGATAATTTGAAGGTTTATCTGTATACGCGCACAAATGGGATCTGGGATAAAGAAAATCCCATTAGGTTTTCGGCTCCTAGCGGCGTAACGTATTTTGGCAGCGCTATCGAACTGAATGGTGTGGGAAATCGTCTGGTAGTGTGGGCGGCTTCCAGTGTGTATGTATATACCTGTCTGAATAATAAGTGGAATATGGAAACACCTATTGAGATTCTGGACCCTTCAGGTCCTCCAGACTATTTCAAGGGTCTTGGTAAGGTTGCCTGCCTGAATAAGGCGGGGACAAGTTTTGCTGTTGGTGCAGTAGTAGAGAGTGTCGATTCTAAGCCCAAAGCCGGTGCAGTTTATGTTTTTGAGAATATCAAATGATGGTCTAATCTAGGGCAGCCCCATGCTTTGTATATATTACAAGGAAATGGAACTACCACAATGGGTGGTGATGCACTGATGCAGTGCGCGGCTAATGGTCGGTAAACTATATAAGTAAGCCGCTGAAATTTACGTCAGACTCAGCGGATTCAATATTGTTTGAAAAAATAGTCAATCATTTCTTGTTCAAATTCTAAGGCATCACGTCGTTCTGCAAGGTAGCTTTTTAGTACAGTGAGTGAGCGTAAGCTTTCGCGCAGTTGGATTTCGTTTTCTATATTTTGCCGCAATTTTTTGCAATGTTCGTGGAGGTTATTCTCTATTGCTTTCGATGTTTCACCTCCCAGTGTGCGCCAAATCATGCCCGGTAATGAATCAGATTTTTTTAGCTGATTAAGTTCATTGGCTAATATATCTATACGTGCTTTGAGCAATTTATTGACGTCGGATATATCCCGGCTGTTAAAACTGAAAGTTGGATCAATGTACTTGTGGTACATGTTTATTATCGTCCAGACATCATTATCTTTCTTGGCTTGTGATAACTGTACCATCAATTGGTTTTTTTTCTTTTTCTCATCTAAATCCTGTTCACGATCTGGATGCAGTACCTTGGCTATTTTTCTATACATTTGGCTCACTTCCTGCGATTTAAACAAAGAATCCAGTTTTTTCTGGTCTTCTGCCGCAGGATCGAAGTCAGTGGTCTCTTCTGCATCATATTCATCGTGGAAATGTTCTGATTCCCGTTGAAAATGCTGTTCTATGGTGGAACGCATTTTTTCGGGATTTTTTATCATATCAAGTAATTCTTCATCAGATATTTCTTCATTAAGATCAAAATATTCACCAAAAGTCTGCCGGATCTCAGCCATCTGTTCTGGTGTCGGAATTTCCTCTTCTTTAAACGCATGAAGATTGGAAAAGTGATCGGTCAACTTATTGAGATCGAGGTTTTCGTTAAAGGGGTAAGTACATAATTCAGCAATCTCTTCTTCTATCCAGGAAAATAATTCTCTTCGTTGGTTTTTCCCCAGCGATTTTTTATCGGCAAATGAAAGCAACCGCGCCGCTTTATCATATCTGGACTGCATATATTGATGCTCTACCGGTAAGACCTCTTGTTGAAAGCGCATGAACAGTTCGTCTTGCTGCTGTTGTAACTTGGCGATCTTCAACTGGTATTTTTCGATGGACGTCCAGTAAGTTTTGAATTGTTGCTGAGGTGTTTTTGGTATCTGTTGTCCGCTCGATTTGCTTTTTTTTAGTTTTTTGTGCATCAATGTGTTATTCCCAATATAGATCAATGAAATGAAGGGTGCTCTCGTTGTTAATCCATTAGCCCGATTTTTGATAATTCCCCGTTGTTGCTTATTCCTATTTTGCAGTATATTTTTGCAACACGCAAAACGTTATTGTTGAGCAATTGTTACGTTGGCTTACAAACGGTGATTTTTGCTAATCCGTTCTTCCCTGATTGCAACAACCGTTTCACAGTACATTTCGTTTGAATTATTCATGCTTGAGGACTCTGTGAGCAGATACGAAGCCCGATTTGAACAGGAGGGTGGTGCTTACAAATACGATCAAAACAATAAAAAGCAGCACTACCGCAATGGGCGGTAATGCACTTAATTAAACCTGCACTCTATGGCCGGAAAGCATAGAGTGACGGGCAGCTTGGCCGTTTGAGCCATAAAGAGAAGGGCTATGGTGGCTTTTTAGAAAAGCGATAGCTTGGCTGTTTAGTTCAAGATGTTGAGTTAATAGCAGACCATTATGGGTGTTTAAATCACGAATCTGGGTAACCGCTTTGCCGATCTGTCGCCATAATGCGGCAAGCGCAGGCTGCTTATCATAAGGCGCAGTGATGTTTAATGCTTTGCTCAAATTAAGACGTTGCTGTTCTGAATGGCTAAGAGCAGATAACAAAAAATTCTTCCGTTCTGTTATCTGGTGCAAATCTCGTGCTTCAATAAAACCTGCGCACAAAATACGCTGCTCTTCCGCCATAGTTTGGGTCAGCGAGGTCAAATAGGTCACTTGCTGTTCGAGTAATTGTTGTAGTTCTTCCATAGCGGGTGCAATTATTTTTTATCGTACTGAAAGTTTTCGGCGGCTTCTTTGAGCAAAGCGTCTGCGATTTTACCGCTGTTCATTTTTAAGGTTCCTTGAGCAATAGCTTCTTTCAACTTTTGCACCTTTTGGATATTGATATCCTGGCTGCTTGGTTGAACCAGTTTTGTTTGTGCTTCGCTCAGTTTTACTTGCGCATCGCTGCTTTGTAAGGTAACGCCGGAGGTTTTGCGGGTGCCCTGGGCGCTGCTTTCATTAGTGGGTCGCTGTTGAACGGCAGCGATTGCTAATAAGGGGTGAGTGCGTTCGATACTCATAATCATTATCCTTTGTGGCCAGGCATAGGTTCACCTATGGATCGGAGCAGGTTACATGCCATTTGCATACCTGCAAATCGTGCTCTGCTGGTTATATCGGCACAGTGAAAGAAAACTTTAGTAACTTATAACATGATTTTTACACTGCCGTTTTCTAATGCCTGGCCGGTTATAACATGCCCTGAATTCATTCGAACCCTGACTTTATCAGAAATGGCGGCGTTATTAATAGCTTTCCCTTCGTTCCGTATCTGAAAGCCATTTCCCTGTACAATCACCACCACACTCTGGCCTGATCGTATAGCCCACGCGCGGCGTAACATATTACGTGTAATGACTTGCCCCGCCGGGATGTTACGTATCGCAATGCTGTTTTTTATTTCATTTTTGTTAATAACCAGATCACGGGGGAGTTTTTCCAGTAATCCGCTGCTGATCTGAAAATCGCCCTCTGATAAAACATCATTACGTGAGAGGCCACGGCGGGCAACCAGATAATTTCCTGTCACACTGACAGCGACTTGAATGAATTTGCGTTGTTGATGGCAGATAACAGGTAAAGAGAGGTTTCCCCAATGTTGACCGCCAATAGCAGGTTGAATTTCTGGCCGTTCACATTGGGGCCATTGTTGTTCAGGGGTCCTGATGTCAACAGAAACTTTGTGATGACTATCCTTATGTATCTGCTGGAAATAGCGCTCTATAGCTTGGGGTAAATTATTGCCCCATGCCATCGAAGTGATAAAGAAAAATGCGAACAGCCCGATAATATTTATAGCTTGCATCTTCTCGCTCTCATTATTTCTGTAGGTCAATCCGCCGCTGTTTAGTCGCGTACTGTTTAATCGCGTATATACCCGTTATCTTTCAAGTTGCCTCTTTGTTGGCTGCACTCACTCACCCCGGTCACATAGTTCTCTATGCTCCCGGGGATTCGTTCCCTTGCCGCCGCGATGCATCTTGAAATCCATAGGGTATAAGTGTACCTGCATTGAATATCGGTCAATGGGATAAATAGCAATCCAATTAGCGTCTATTCATCCGATAGGCTTTTCCTTCTGCGTTTATTCTGTTTACTGCGAATTTCACGATCGCGAACAGCGCTATTAAAGATTCACAACACAGGTCAGTCACATCAGAGGGAGGAATATGCTCGATAAATTAGATGCAGCCTTTCATTTTCAGCAGGAAGCCCTGTCATTGCGATCACGGCGACAAGAAATATTGTCCGCTAACATCGCCAATGCGGATACGCCCGGTTATCAAGCGCGGGATATTGATTTCGCCACACAACTGAAAAAAACCATTGCACACGGTCGGGTCACTGGAAACGGGATCGGGCTGACGCTGACATCCGATCGGCATATTCCTATTCAGCCTCAGAAGAGAATGGAGATGGACTTGCTGTATCGGGTGCCTTATCAGCCAGCAATGGATGGCAACACGGTGGATATGGATATGGAACGCAGCAATTTTATGGATAACAGCTTGAAATATCAGGCTGAACTGACGGCGACCAGCTCTCAAGTTAAAAGCATGATGTCAGTCTTACAGCAAGGATAAGGGCAATGTCTTTACTTAGTGTTTTTGATATTGCCAGTTCGGCATTATCAGCTCAATCCCAACGATTAAATGTCAGCGCCAGCAATATGGCAAATGCCGATAGCGTTGCCGGGCCTGATGGTCAGCCATATCGGGCTAAACAGGTGGTTTTCCGTGTTGCCGCGCTGGCAGGGCAAGAAACCGGCGGCGTCAGAGTCAGTGAAATTGTTGATGATCCCACTCCTTTCCGCCTTGAGTATCAGCCGGGACACCCGTTGGCTGATGAAAAGGGTTATGTGCGGATGCCAAACGTTGATGTGGTCGGAGAAATGATTAACACCATTTCCGCTTCCCGTAGTTATCAAGCCAACGTTGAAGTGCTTAATACCACTAAATCGATAATGTTGAAAACATTGACGTTAGGTCAGTAACAGGAGTGACTCATGTCTATTACCAGTTCAGTGAATGAATCGCCGAATAACACGATTGTTGGAGAGTCAGCATCGACTAGCAAGAAAAAGGGTAGTGAAGAGCTGAATAGCAACTTCATGAATTTGCTGTTAGCGCAAATGAAAAATCAAGACCCAACTAACCCGATGAAGAACAATGAGCTGACCTCCCATTTGGCGCAAATTAACACCCTTGCGGGGATCGAAAAGCTGAATACCACTCTGGGGTCGATTGTCGGTCAGATCAATAATAATCAGCCTGTACAGGCATCGGCTCTGATTGGTCGGAAAGTGATGGTCCCTGGGGATACCATTTTGGTGGGTTCAAACAAAGAAGACGGGAGCGTCAGTATAGCACCATTTGGTGTTGAACTAGAAAGGCCAGCGGACAGTGTAAAAGTCACCATTACTGATAAACAAGGGATGGTTGTGCGCCAAATTGATTTCGGTGGGTTGGAAGCAGGTGTCCATAATTTCACTTGGAATGGAACAAAAGAAGACGGCGCTAATGTTGAGGATGGCGCTTATAACTTCACCATTACTGCTAGCTATAAAGGCGAGCAGAGAGTGTTTCAGCCATTGAGGTTCGCGGAGGTAAAAGGCGTTACTCGTGACGCGGACGGCGCTAAGTTAGATTTAGGACGGATCGGTACTGTCACAATGGATCAGATACGTCAGATTCTTTAACCAGCAAGAATTTTAACGGAGAATAGTATGGCTTTTTCACAAGCAGTAAGTGGTTTGAATGCTGCGGCAGGTAATTTGGATGTTATTGGTAATAATATCGCTAACGCGGCGACCTATGGCTTTAAATCCAGCACGGTTGCTTTTTCTGACATTTTTGCCGGTTCTCAAGTGGGTCTTGGGGTAAAAATATCAGGCGTTAATCAAAATTTTAAAGATGGTACGCCGACGACGACGAATCGCCCACTTGATCTGGCGATCACTCAGAACGGTTTTTTCCGCATGCAAGGCGGTGATGGTGGGATTTACTATTCCCGTAACGGTCAATTCAAGCTGGATGAGAATCGCAATATCATCAACATGCAAGGCATGAAATTGACCGGCTATCCCGCAGTCGGTGTCAATGGCGGCGCGCCGGAGATTCAGAAAGGGGCTAACCCTGAGCCGATTACAATCCCTCAAGGTATACTGGCGGCTAAAGCGACAACTAAGGTGACGATGACAACCAACCTTAATTCGATGCATAAAAAACCAACAGATGCTTTCTCGCCGGAAGATAAGGATTCTTATAACTATCCTACCAGTGTTACCACCTTTGATAGTTTGGGTAACCCACATGCTATCAAGGTGTTCTTTGTGAAAACGAACGATAATGAATGGCAGGTTCACGCTCAGGATAGTGCGGTTGAGGGTGCTAAAGCCGCTTCGCTGGGGACGTTGAAATTTGATGGCAATGGTAAACTGATTGGTGACGATAATCAGTTTACATTTAATGTTCCCTCTCTGAATGGTTCTAATGCCGCTGATATCACTATTGATTTTAATGGCAGTAAACAGCAGAAAATTGATTCTGATAGCATATCGGCACTTAAGCAAGACGGTTATGCCGCAGGTGAATTCAATGGTTACCGTATTGAGCAAGATGGCAGTGTCATCGGTACCTATTCCAATCAGCAATCTCAATTATTAGGTCAGGTCGTTCTGACTAACTTTGCTAACCCAGAGGGGCTGGCGGCACAGGGTGACAACGTTTGGATAGAGACGGGAGCTTCAGGTAGCCCAGTTGTCGGCATTGCGGGATCGGGGGGTTTTGGTAAATTGCTCAGCGGCTCGTTGGAAGCATCCAACGTCGATATGAGCCAAGAACTGGTTAATATGATTGTTGCTCAGCGCAACTATCAATCCAGTGCGCAAACCATTAAAACCCAAGATCAGATCCTGCAAACGCTGGTCAGTATGCGCTGATAGTTTCGGGATAGGATTATGGATCATGTCATTTATACCGCGATGGGCGGTGCGCGTCAGACATTAGAGCATCAGGCAGTGACGGCAAATAACCTGGCTAATGCATCGACGCCGGGTTTTAAGGCGCAACTGGCTGCTTTGCGAGCGGTGCCTGTTGAAGGGGCTGCTTTTAATACCCGAACTTTGGTTGTCGCTTCAACGCCCGGTTCTGACAATCGTCAGGGGCCGATGAACTATACCTCTCGTCCGTTGGATGTGGCGATTGGACAGGGGGGATATCTGGCGGTTCAGCTTGAAGATGGCTCTGAGGCTTACACGCGTAACGGCAATATTCAGATTTCAGCGGAAGGTCAGTTAACTGTTCAAGGTAACTTGTTGATGGGGGACAATGGCCCGATCAATGTTCCGCCGCAGGCTGAGTTAACCTTAGCGACCGATGGTTCTATATCTGCACTGATTCCTGGCGATCCGCCAACACAGTTGGGGCAGCTTGGCAGATTGAAAATGGTGAAACCGGAGAGCGATCAGCTAGTTCGCGGTGATGATGGCCTCTTTCACATGACGGAACAGGCGCAAACGTTACAGGGTAATGTCTTACCGGCCAGTGATGAGGCGAAATTAATGCCCGGAGTGCTTGAAGGAAGTAACGTCAATCCAATGGAAAGCATGGTGAGTATGATTGCCAACGCCCGCCGTTTTGAAATGCAGATGAAAGTCATCCATAGCTCAGATGAAAATGCACAACGTGCTAATCAGCTATTAGCAATGAGTTGATTTAGACACAGAGGATAAAACCGATGATCCGATCATTATGGATTGCTAAAACTGGGCTGGATGCCCAGCAAACCAATATGGATGTGATTGCCAACAACTTGGCGAACGTCAGCACCAATGGTTTTAAACGCCAGCGTGCCGTTTTTGAAGATCTGCTTTACCAGAACATTCGTCAACCCGGGGCGATGTCATCGGAACAGACCCGTTTACCTTCTGGTTTACAGATAGGTACCGGGGTACGTCCGGTAGCAACAGAACGTATACATAGTCAGGGAAACTTATCTGAAACTAATAACAGTCATAATGTTGCTATTAAGGGAAAGGGTTTCTTTCAGGTTCAGTTACCTGATGGCACCAGCGCCTATACCCGTGACGGTTCATTTCAGGAAGATCAAAACGGGCAGTTGACAACTGCTAACGGTTTTTTGATCTTCCCTACCATTACTATTCCTGATAACGCAACGGACCTCGACATCAGTCGTGATGGTGTTGTCAGTGTGAAAGTACAGGGGCAATCGGCACTTCAGCAAGTTGGCCAACTGACCCTGACAACCTTTATCAATGACAATGGGTTAGAAAGTATCGGCGAAAACCTTTATGTCGAGACTAGCAGTTCTGGCGTACCGATTGAAAACACACCAGGAATCAATGGCGCAGGGTTGCTCAATCATAAATATGTCGAAACATCTAACGTCAATATCGCTGAAGAATTGGTCAACATGATTCAGACTCAGCGTGCTTATGAAGTTAACAGTAAGGCGGTATCGACGTCTGATCAGATGCTACAAAAACTGACTCAGTTATAACCTAATCGTCAATCAGAACCGCGGGGAAACATTCAGTTTCCCCGTTATTCAGGGATAAATAAAGAGTATCGAAGATGGATACAATGGCTGTTGCCGAGACCAGCGCCGTTTGTCAGTTCCGCCATTTACGGAAAAATGTGGCGAATAAATGGCGTTGTAGTATAGCACTGGCGGTATTGTCACTAACGGGCTGTGCGTATATACCGCAAAAACCCTTGGTTGAGGGGGTAACCACCGCAGCACCTTCTGCGGCAACCGCGCCAGTCCCTAATGGCGCTATTTTTCAGGTAGTACAGCCGGTTTATTATGGTTATCAGCCGCTATTTGAAGATCGCCGACCACGAAATATTGGCGATACCCTGACGATTACATTGCAGGAAAATGTCAGCGCTAGTAAGAATTCTTCGGCCAATGCTAGCCGTAATGGAAAAAACACGTTTTCCGCAGCACTGACACCTCGTTTCCTGAAAGGGTTAATTGGTGGAGATAAAACCGATCTGGATATGGAAGCTGAGAATACTTTTGGTGGGAAAGGCGGCGCTAATGCGAATAACACCTTCAGAGGAACGATTACTGTGACCGTCGATCAGTTACTGGCAAACGGTAACTTACACGTGGTCGGTGAGAAACAGATTGCTATCAATCAGGGAACGGAGTTTATCCGTTTTTCCGGTGTGGTTAACCCACGGACAATTAATGCTAATAACACGGTCAGTTCCAATCAGGTCGCTGATGCCCGCATTGAATATGTGGGGAATGGCTATATCAATGAAGCGCAGCACATGGGGTGGTTACAGCGTTTCTTCCTTAATGTCGCGCCATTTTAACCGGGGATGGTTATGATAAAACAATTTGCTGTCAGCCTTCTTCTGGTATTGCTGGCTCTGGTGACAACGACTGCATCAGCAGAACGCATCCGTGATCTCACCACGGTTCAAGGGGTGCGGGAAAATGCGTTGATTGGTTATGGATTAGTGGTTGGGCTGGATGGAACTGGCGACCAGACTACTCAGACGCCATTTACCACCCAAAGTTTAAGCAACATGTTATCCCAATTGGGGATTACCGTTCCTCCGGGAACCAATATGCAGTTGAAAAACGTGGCTGCCGTGATGGTCACTGCGAAGTTACCGCCGTTTGGCCGTGCCGGGCAGAATATTGACGTAGTGGTTTCCTCATTGGGGAACGCTAAAAGCTTACGTGGTGGTACTTTGTTGATGACACCGCTAAAAGGTGTTGATAATCAGGTCTATGCTCTGGCGCAGGGTAATATATTGGTTGGCGGCGCCGGCGCCAGCGCCGGGGGAAGCAGTGTAAAAGTCAATCAGCTTGCGGGTGGTCGGATTAGTAACGGCGCCGTGATTGAGCGTGAATTGCCTACGCAGTTTGGTGAAAATGGCATACTGAATCTTCAATTAAATAACGAAGATTTCTCACTGGCGCAGCAAATCAGCGATACGATCAATCGTGCGGGCAGAACGGGAACCGCAACGCCGCTGGATGCCCGCACAGTACAATTGCGTATGCCGAGAGATAAAAGCGAGCAGGTTAAATTCCTCTCCCATGTGCAGAATTTGACTGTGCGTGTTGATGTCGGCGATGCCAAAGTGATTATCAACTCTCGTACCGGTTCTGTTGTAATGAACCGCAATGTCATGCTGGATAGCTGCGCTGTTGCTCAAGGGAATCTTTCTGTCATTGTCGATAATCAGGTGGTTGTTAGTCAGCCAAATACACCGTTAGCCGGCGGCAGTACTGTTGTGACCCGTAATCCCGCGGTTGCTGTCCGTGAACAAAATGGCGCATTGCAGCAGGTTAACGCCAGCGCAAGTTTGAGCCATGTTATTCAAGCGTTGAATGCATTGGGTGCGACACCGAATGATTTAATGTCAATCTTACAGGCAATGGAAAGTGCAGGTTGTTTACGGGCGAAATTGGAGATCATTTGATGAATGATTTTTTAACCCTGCCCGGAGCGGCTTATGATGTTCAGTCGGTTAACACGTTAAAATCCAATCTGGCAAAAGATCCACAACAGGGGCTACGGCAAGTAGCCCAACAAATGGAAGGGCTCTTTGTTCAGATGATGCTGAAAAGTATGCGTTCGTCCCTGCCTAAAGATGGCATGTTGAGCAGCGAACAGACTCGCCTCTATACTTCGATATACGATCAGCAAATCGCGCAGAATATCGCTCAGAAGGGGTTAGGTTTTGCCGATATGCTGCTCAAGCAGCTTTCTGGCACTAAAACTGTCCCCAGTGAAATCGCGGGCAAGATACCTATGACGCCGGATAACGAGATTTTGCAAACCTTGCCAAGGCAGGCGCTTGAGCAATTTATACGTCGAACGGTACCGAAACCCGAGGCGGCGCCAAAACCGCTACCGCTGAACAGTACGAATTTTGTATCCACGCTCTCGACCCCTGCCCGGATAGCTAGCCAACGCAGTGGTATTCCCCATTTGCTGATTATTGCTCAGGCTGCATTAGAGTCCGGTTGGGGACAAAGAGAGATTCTGACCGCTGATGGTAAGCCAAGCCATAATCTGTTTGGCATTAAGGCGGGTAAAGGTTGGAAAGGGCCGGTAACCAATATCTTGACCACAGAATATATCGACGGTGAGCCGCAGAAAATGAAGGATAACTTCCGTGTTTATGGCTCTTACGTGGAAGCGATTGAGGATTACGTCAAATTACTGACAGAAAGCCCCCGTTACGCCAACGTTGCCCGCTCTATGACCCCGGAGCAAGGGGCTTATTCCTTGCAACAGGCGGGTTATGCAACGGACCCCGGATATGCGAAAAAACTGGTCTCAGTTATTCAACAGCTAAAAGGTGCTGGAGAACAGGCGGTAAAAGCGTATACCTACGATTTGAGTAAACTATTCTGATCTCTATTTTGCTCAAGTTTTATTGAGTTCAGCCGATAAATAAAAGCAGTTCAGACGTTGTTTTTAGCTATCTGAAAGATTGTTTGCCGCCGCCAGCGGAGACATAAATAAAACGCAAAAGGATCTTCTGATGTCCAACAGTCTTATTAATACCGCGATGAGCGGCCTTCAAGCTGCTCAGATTGCTCTGGGAACCGTGAGTAATAACGTCACAAATGCCAAAGTTCCTGGTTATAACCGGCAATCAACCGTTATCAATCAAAACGGCGGCACGATGACGTCCGTTGGCTTTATCGGAAATGGTGTTACTGTTACCAGTATTAACCGTCAATATAACGAATTTATTAATCAACAACTGTCTTCTGCGCAGGAGAAACAGGGCGCATTAACCACCTATTATCAGCAAATTTCCCAGGTTGATAATTTGCTGGCAGATAAAGCGAATAACCTATCAAATACCATTGATGACTTCTTTACTAGTTTACAAAATGTCGTCAGTAATGCGGAAGATGATGCAGCCAGAACAACCGCGATTGGTAAATCAAAGGGGCTGGTAAACCAGTTAAAAAGTGCGGATGACTTCCTGCGTAAAATGGAAAATAACATTAATCGGGGAATAAATAACTCGGCTGAGGCTATTAATAACCATGCGCAGCAAATTGCTAAACTCAATGGTGAAATTACCCGTATGAGAGGCGGCGGTAGTGCTGAGCCGAATGCATTACTGGATCAGCGTGATCAATTGGTCAATGAACTGAATAAACTGGTTGGCGTGAGTGTGACTCAGCAGGACGGTGACACGTATAATGTGACTTTTGCCGGTGGATTGACGCTGGTTCAGGGGACAACCGCTTACCGAGTAGAAGCGATTTCATCCAATGCAGACAGTAGTCGCATTACATTAGGCTATGATCGTGGTTTTGGCGATGTTGTTGAAATTGATGAAAGACACATTGATAAAGGGCAATTAAGCGGCACATTACGGGCGCGTAGTGAAGTGCTGGATAACTCCCGTAATCAGTTAAACCAATTAGCGTTGGTATTGGGCGATCAATTTAATCAGGTTCACCGTTCTGGTTTTGATTTAAAAGGCAAACCGGGTGAAGATTTCTTCACATTTAATAACCCGGATGTGATTGCCGATAGTAAAAACAAAGGTTCGGCTAATTTTCAAGTGGAATATACCGATACCTCAGCGGTAAAAGCCAGTGATTATCATATTCGCTACGATGGGGCTGATTGGAAAATCCAGCGTGCCTCTGATAAGGCGGATATTGCTGCCAAAGTAACAGGTAATACACTGGAATTTGATGGATTAAAAGTTGAAATTGATCCAACCAATGCAAAAGAACACGATCGATATACACTGAAAGGGGTCAACGGTGTTATTGGCAGTATGGCGGTTAATATTAAAGATGCATCGCAATTGGCGGCTGCTGGTACTAAAGATGGCGGTCCGAGTGATAACGTCAATGTTAAAAAACTCATTGAATTGCAGAGCAAAAAATTGGTAGAGGGTAAAGCATCATTTTCTGGCGCTTATGCTTCGATGGTTAGTACCATTGGTAACCAGACCAGCACGGCGAATGTTGATTTAGAAACGCAGAATAATATTACTAAACAACTTTACGCTGAACAGCAGTCGGTTTCCGGCGTTAACATAGATGAAGAATATGGCGCATTACAAAACTTACAGCAATACTATCTGGCTAATGCGCAAGTGGTCCAGACTGCCACAACACTATTTAATGCCATTTTGGAACTCCGTCGTTAATAAACGCTGTGACTGGGGTGAGTGAAAGCAGCCAACAAAGCAGCAGCTTGAAAGATAAAGGGTATAGCTGAATATTTAAAAGGAATGAAATTGTGCGCGTAAGTACCAATATATTGTACGACCAGAAAATGACGGGTATCACTACTGCTCAATCGAAATGGATGCAGCAGGGAGCACAGCTATCCAGTGGTCAGAGGGTAATAAATCCATCCGATGATCCGATGGCGGCATCTCAGGGTGTCATGGTTGCTCAGGCTGAATCTCAGAACCAGCAATATATGACCGCTCGCTCATTTGCTAAGAACGCGATTTCCATGCAATTGAGTGTGGTATCCAAAGCTGTCGGTGTGGTTCAAAATATTCATGAAAGTCTGGTAGCCACAGTAAACGGTATATTGAGTGATGAAGATCGTAACTCATTGGCTATTCAACTAACAGGATTTAAAGAACAACTGGTGAATTTGGGTAACACCACCGATGGTAATGGCCGCTATATTTTTGCCGGTTATAAAACGGATGTGAAACCTTTTGATGAGAGTACAAGCGGTACAGTTAGCTATCGGGGCGGTTCTGAAGAAATGACTCAGAAAGTGGATAGCAACCGCTCTATGATCGTTGGACATACTGGGGCTCAAGTATTTCTCTCATCGACGAGTAATCCGATAAAAGAACCGGATGGCAGCCCGAGTGAATCTGATGTATTTAAAACCATAGACATGGCGATTCAGTCATTGAAAACACCATTGGCCGAGGCAGATCAAAAGAGTCGTGATGATGCATTGGAATTGTTGAATAAGGCTAACCGCGGCGCCCGCAACGCGCTAAATAATATCTCTTCGGTGGAATCGGTATTAGGTTTACAACTGAGAGAAATGGAAGAGTTAAATAGCCTGGGGGCAGAACGCAGCCTGGCTAATAAAAGCCGTTTGAGTGAACTGGTTGATGTAGAATGGAATTCAGCAATTTCGAATTATTATCAGCAACAAACAATACTTCAAGCATCGTATAAGACATTTGTCGATATGAAAGGCATGTCGTTGTTTGAAATATTCCGCTAATTTGATTTTTACTTTAATCGCTGGTTTTCAGGCCAGCGATTTTTCAATTAAATATCCTACGTCATTATTTATTGTTTAAATAATTCTGTTTTTCTTTCTTAGTTAATACTCCTATAGGTGTTTGTTTTAATAAAATCAATGCTATTTTTTCGCAATTAAATATATACGGCGGATTCGACTGATAAGTGGAAAAGAAAAATATATCGTTTGAAGTATTACGTTAATTTGGTTTCCTCTTTTGTTTTTATTACTGATTCAGGTCAGCGATTTTTGCTAATAAAAGCATTATAGTTCGTTTTAACGTAACCTATTCAATATATTGAAATTTTTCGCCAAAACTCTGCTTGTGTCTTAGAATAAAATGTCGTTATTTTAAAAAAATAAGTTGATTATTTCTTCCCTCTGCTGCTCTCCCGCTCATATGTTGAACAGGTAAAGTTTGGTTAATGAACAATGTGCGGTAATCATTTCAGTAAAAGAGGGTGAAATTATGGTTGTTTTACGTGATCTGCTTAATTCCCTGAATCTTGACCTCATGCAATCAGGAGGAATGTAATGACAGATTCAGGGTTGGTTTTTACACTTGCTGCGGGTAGTCTCCCGGAGAAAACTTTTACTGTGGTTGACTTTACGCTAGATGAAGCGCTATCAACATTATTTTGTCTGGAGGCGACATTAACCAGTGCTGACCCGGATATTGATTTTGCGGATGTTCTGGATCATTTTGCGACACTGACCGTTTATCGTGATGGAAAAGTAGAACGCAGTGTCACTGGGATTGTGACTCAGTTTGAACAAGGTACGACAGGTCGTCATCGCAGTTATTATTCCTTGACCCTTCACCCTAGTTTATGGCGTGCGGGATTACGGGTTAATTCCCGTATTTTTCAGCATCAATCTGTGACCGAAATTGTCGAAAAATTGTTGAAAGAAAATGGTGTTAGAAACTTCCATTTCCTATTGCGTTATGAGCATTCTGAACGGGAATTTTGTGTGCAATATGATGAAAGTGATCTGGCGTTTCTCCATCGTTTATTGGCTGATGAAGGAATATTTTATTATTTTGATTTTAGTGAAGAGCGGGGAGAGCCATTAATTGTTTTTACTGATTCTTATCGAATAAATAGCAACCATTCACTGCCTTATCATCCAGAATTGGATACCTCCGTAGGCCAATGCAGTATCAGTCGATTCTGTTGGCGTGAACAGGTCGGAATTGCCAATATTATGTTGAAGGATCGTACTTTTAAAAACTCACTGTGGGGGGCTGAATATGAATATTACGAACGCCAAATTAACCACCAGCGTTCAGATTTGCCCAGTTACACTTACTATGATTTTCCCGGGCGCTTTAAAAAAGGTGCGATTGGCGAGCGCCTGAGTCAATATCGTCTGGAAGCGCTCCGCACTGATGCTATGTTTGGCCGTGGGCAAAGTGACTGTTTTGCTCTGGCGCCGGCATCAGGGTTTACGCTGACTGATCATCCGAAAGCGCAATTTAATGCCCTGTGGCTGGTCATTAGCATCAGCCATCACGGTAGACAGCCACAGGCGGATGAATCCCGTTTCGGTGAAATGGGGACGACCTTAACGAACGATTTCACCTTTGGCGATCGTAACCGGGTATGGCGCCCCTCGCCTTATCCTAAGCCGCGCATTGACGGCCTACAAATTGCGACCGTGGTTGGCCCGGAGGGGGAAGAGATCTTTTGTGATGAATACGGGCGTGTGCGGGTACAGTTTGCCTGGGATCAATATGGCAAATTCAATGACCAAAGTTCTTGTTGGATAAGAGTCAGTCAGGCTTGGGCCGGCAAGCGTTGGGGCATGATTGCTATCCCGCGTGTAGGGCAGGAAGTGTTGGTGGATTTTCTACATGGCGATCCCGATCAGCCAATTATTACTGGGCGTACCTATCATGCCGCTAATGTTGTGCCTAATCATCTGCCGATATCAAAAACCCAGATGTCCATTCGTTCAAAAACCCATAAAGGGGATGGTTTTAATGAACTGCGATTTGAGGATGAAAAAGACCGAGAAGAGGTGTTTATTCATGCTCAGAAAAATCTGGCGATTAAGGTGCTTAATTCCCGGGATGAGCGAATTAATTACAACCGTACCACCAGCATTGGCCATGATGACGAACTGGTGATTGCCAATAACCGTAAAATAACCGTTGATGGGCAGCAGGAACATAAAACCACCGGGAACTACGTTGTTCAGGTTGAGGGTGACAAAACTTTGCAAGCTGGCGGCAATGTGGCACAGAAAGTTCAGGGTATGCTCAGTATTGATACCAATGGTGATATTACGGTGCAAAGCGGCAATAAAATCAGTTTGAAAGTAGGTAATAGCTTTATTGTTATTCATGCTGATGGTGTTGATATCAAAGGTCCATCTATTAATCTGAACTCAGGGGGGAGTCCTGGAGATTTATTGCGACCGGCGAATCCGGTTATTTTGCAAGCTGCCGCCAGTGCCGGTTCCTTGTTTGTTGCACATTGTCCGAAGGAGGATAACAACTGATGGCCGCTGAAAAATATTATGCCGTCATTGACGGTGCGATTGAATACCGATTGTTTTTTATCTTGGAAAATTTTAATCCCCCTGCGGTTTGTCTTTATGACGAATCTTTATCACCTGAACTGCTTAAGGTGGCGCCTTACTTGGTGGAGGTAACAGAAAAAGTCGGACTGTATTTAGAGGAATGGCAAACATGCTGGGGAATTTGTCTTCACTCAAAAGCGGATATGAAAACATTGCGTCAGCATTTACGCAAATATCTTCAAGTATTATTACCCGATCAAGATAAACCGGTATTTTTCCGATTTTATGATCCGCGCAATATCTGGGAGTTTCTCAGTGTCCTCAGTGACTGGGAAATTCACTGTTTTCTGGGGCCGATAAATAAAATTAGCACTTCTCTGATGGGGGTTAAGCATGAAGATAATTTTCACGCGGTCAGAAAACAATTTCCCGCAGAGGCATGCTCCAGACAAAAGATGTTGCGGATCACAACAAAGCAATATGCTCAGTTAAATGAGCTATTCGAACAACGATATATTAATAAACTGACGCAATTTATTAATGAAGTCAATTACCATAATGGCGCCGGTACGATAGATTTGCCATACGACTCCCTGTCGGCACATTCAGACCGGATATTGAAAAACCCGTTCCCTGAGACACATTATTTTCCCGCTTACATGGATGAGGCGACATTTATTCAACATAAAACCTTAGCAGAGGATTGTTTTTATTTTTGTCGTGATAATGAAATCACTGATGAACGCGCCATTGGAGGGTTTCTCTATTTACTGATGGAGAGACATATCAATCAGTTTGAGCACATCCCGCTGGCATGGTTAACCGCACTCAGAGACCCCCAGTGGCCGGGTTATTATCGGATGGAAACATTATTAAAAAGCGAATTGGGTTTTATCCCCGATTAGGTAATTAAAAGGTAATTGATATGGCTGAGCAAACTATTTCACACCGTGCCGGTGTTGCCTGCATGACATGCGACAACCCGGACCCCTGTATTTATAAAATCAGCGTCACTTTTGGTCAGAATACTCAGATTTGGCCGGAAAAGCCGGTAATTAAGATGAGCCTGATTGATCATGGAAAAGGTCAAAAAGGGACGATACAGATTGAAACTAAATGTAATAATGCGGCTAAACATCATGCGGTGCTAACGGGGGGACAGAAAGAGAAAACGCTAGAATTTAATGCTCCGCAGGAGGTGACATTATTTTATAAAGATCAGTTGGCAGACGCTGAGATTGAAAGTGATTTGGAAAGTGTCTGGTTTTATTTATCTAATCTTGCCAACCCGACAGATATCTACAGTGAACCGCGTTATTATAAGTTAATAACCCAGGGCTGCCTGGATAGTCAACAGTACGCGACGATAGCGGTTTACCCGTCGGTCAGTTTTATGGTTTCGGTTGGATTGAGCTTTGATTTTTCTCATGGAGAACGCACTGTAAAAGAGCGACGTGATGAACAGAAAAAAGCGCGTCAGGCGATGGAAAATGTCAAGCCTAAAAATGGCAATAAACTGCGCAGTGGGTGGACAACCCATACGGACCCATTTTATCTGACCCGACAGACGGCCATTAACGTCGAATACGCTTTAAAGGTTCAGGATATGGATTATTCGGCGAAGTTTGCGGAAATTAATAAGGTGAGGAAAAACCTGCCCAATTTAGAGGTCATCAATCGGGTGGAAAAGCTACTGGGTTATACCAAACAATACCTGGCGCCCGATCCGGATTCAAAAGGCACCCGCAGCTACCAACTGCTTGAGCTCAAGGTGGACCCCAACACAAAT
>NZ_JAZGJN010000213.1:0-23457 GCF_038085095.1 Photorhabdus sp. P32
CTAGGTAAGCCGTTACCCTACCTACCAGCTAATCCCATCTGGGTTCATCCGATGGCGTGAGGCCCTTTCAGGTCCCCCACTTTGGTCTTGCGACATTATGCGGTATTAGCCACCGTTTCCAGTGGTTATCCCCCGCCCTCGGGCAGATCCCCAGACATTACTCACCCGTCCGCCGCTCGTCAGCAAAAGCGCAAGCGCTTTCCTGTTACCGCCCGACTTGCATGTGTTAGGCCTGCCGCCAGCGTTCAATCTGAGCCATGATCAAACTCTTCAATTGAAAGCTTGATGCTCAAAGAATTGTCCTGTTAGTTCGTAATGAATTAACTGTTGTTCACTCTTCAAGACTTTAAAACGTATTTTTTGTGATACGGTCTTGTGAGTGCCCACACAGATTGTCTGATTAATTGTTAAAGAGCAGGCTGACATAAAAATTAACATTCTCGTTCAGCCGGGCTGCGCATACTACGCTGTTCGCCCGCAGAGTCAAGCGCTTATTCGCTTTTTTCTCTGCCTGACTTCACAATGTTTATCAGCGTTGTGTCGGTCAGTGGTGGCGCATTATAGGGAATTCTTTGATGCTGGCAAGCATTTAATTACAAAAAGAATTCATTCGAATACTAATTAAGCAAAAGCAATGCCGAATTGCGATTTAATACACAAAATGATAAAAAAAGAGGCAGTTTCCCACCTCTTTATTATCCCTAGCTAAATATAAAGTTATTGCTTGGCTACGATATGGCTATTTTCCACATCCAGAGTAACTCGTTTTCCTGGCAATAGTTGGCCGGAAAGTATCTTTTGAGCTAGTGGGTTTTCGATTTCCTGTTGGATAGCTCGCTTCAATGGCCGTGCGCCGTAAACAGGATCGAACCCGGCTTCTGCCAACATTTCCAACGCTTGCTGAGTCATCGTAACCTGATAACCACGTTCTTCCAGACGTTTGTACAAACGTTGCAATTGGATATCCGCAATCGCTGATAAATGCCGACGCCCTAATGGATGGAACACAACAGCTTCATCAATACGGTTAATAAATTCAGGTCTGAAATGATGGTTAACAATTCCCATCACCATATCTTTCATTTCACCATAATTCAGGCTACCAAAACGCTCCTGGATCATGTCCGACCCGAGATTAGAGGTCATGATTACAACCGTGTTGCGGAAATCGACAGTACGACCTTGCCCATCAGTCAATCGACCATCATCCAGCACCTGCAATAAGATATTGAATACATCCGGGTGCGCTTTTTCCACTTCATCAAGCAAAATCACGGAATAAGGCCGACGACGAACAGCTTCTGTTAGATAACCACCTTCTTCATAGCCAACATACCCTGGCGGCGCTCCTACCAATCGTGATACGGCATGTTTTTCCATAAATTCAGACATATCGATACGCACCATTGCATCATCGCTGTCAAACAGGAAGTTCGCTAATGCTTTGCACAACTCAGTTTTACCAACACCGGTTGGACCAAGAAACAAGAATGAGCCAATCGGACGATTTGGATCAGCTAACCCCGCACGGCTACGGCGAATCGCATTGGATACCGCATTGACTGCCTCATCCTGACCAATAACACGTTTGTGCAGCTCCTGCTCCATGCGCAACAGTTTATCTTTTTCGCTCTCAAGCATTCTGGCAACAGGAATGCCCGTCCAACGAGCAAGAATTTCTGCAATTTCCGCATCGGTAACTTTGTTACGAAGCAGTTTCATATGCTTACCTTCAGCTTGTGTGGCTGCGGCAAGCTGTTTTTCCAATCCAGGTATTTTCCCATATTGAATTTCAGACATCTTCGCTAAATCACCGCTGCGGCGTGCCTGTTCTAGACTGATACGAGCATTTTCCAATTCTGCTTTTATGTGCTGAGTCCCCGTCAGTGCCGCTTTCTCAGCTTTCCATTCTTCTTCCAGCTCAGAATATTCGCGTTCTTTTACGATCAGCTCTTCATTAAGCATTTCAAGCCGCTTTTTACTGGCATCATCAGACTCTTTTTTCAGCGCCTGCTGTTCCAACTTCAATTGGATAACCCGACGTTCCAGACGGTCCAGCGCTTCCGGTTTTGAATCCATTTGCATACGCAAACTGGCGCCCGCTTCATCGATCAAGTCGATAGCCTTATCCGGCAACATACGGTCTGAGATATAACGATGAGATAATGTTGCTGCCGCGACAATTGCAGGGTCGGTAATTTGTACATGATGATGTAACTCATAACGTTCTTTCAGACCGCGCAAAATAGCGATAGTGTCCTCTACGGAAGGTTCTGCAACATAGACTTTTTGGAAACGGCGTTCCAGCGCTGCGTCTTTTTCAATATATTGACGATATTCATCCAGTGTCGTTGCGCCAACACAGTGAAGTTCACCACGGGCTAGGGCCGGTTTTAACATGTTGCCAGCATCTATTGCCCCATCAGCCTTACCCGCGCCAACCATAGTATGCAATTCGTCAATAAACAGAATGACATTGCCTTCCTGTTTAGACAGGTCGTTCAGCACACCTTTCAAACGTTCTTCGAATTCACCACGATATTTAGCCCCTGCTAACAGCGCTCCCATATCCAGAGAAAGGACTCGCTTATTTTTAAGCCCCTCAGGAACTTCACCATTAATGATCCGTTGAGCAAGCCCTTCAACAATGGCTGTTTTACCAACCCCGGGTTCACCAATTAAGACTGGGTTATTTTTAGTACGGCGTTGTAATACCTGAATAGTGCGGCGAATTTCTTCATCACGGCCAATCACCGGATCAAGTTTGCCTTGTTCAGCACGTTCAGTCAGATCAATAGTATATTTTTTCAGGGCTTGGCGTTGATCTTCCGCTCCCTGATCATCAACTTTTTCACCACCACGCATTTGTTCTATTGCCTTAGTGATTTTTTCTTTTGTTGCGCCAACAGCTTTCAATATGTCGCTTAATGTGCCGCGTTCTTCCAATGCTGCCAGAACAAATAATTCAGAGGAGATAAAATTATCCCCGGCTTTTTGTGCTAGTTTGTCGCACAGATTTAAATGACGAACTAAGTCATTGGATGGTTGTACATCACCACCAATACCCTGTACCCGCGGCAAACGTTCTAAAGCCAGCTCAAGCTGATTGCTGACACGGCTCGTATCGATTCCAATTGACATTAATAATGGGCGAATAGAGCCACCCTCCTGTTTTAACAGTGAACTCATTAAGTGAATTGGTTCGATGAACTGATTATCATGCCCAAGTGCAAAGGACTGGGCGTCAGCGAGAGCAAGCTGGAATTTATTAGTAAGACGATCCAGACGCATAACACCTCCAATACTGTTCAGAAATTTTGCTACTGGAGATTAAATGAGGCCATTCCTCAAATATTCAAGGTTATTCTGAAAAGCAATGTGAGACATTCTTTTATGCGCCAACGGATCGCCCTACGGGATAGGTTATATCAGCCAGATTAAAGTTGCCATACGTCCGGTGATCCCATCACGACGATAAGAGAAAAATTTCTCTTTATTACTGACAGTACATTCATCCCCGCCAAAAATCGCATTCACACCGACAGATTGCAATTTTAACTTTGCTAACAAATAGATATCTGCTAAATACTTTTCGCCGACAGGTATAAAAGCTTGACTCAAATCAGCATGCTGGAAAGTGAACGCTTGCAAAACTTCATTGCCGACTTCAAATTTTTTCGCGCCAATTGCCGGCCCTAACCAAGCTTGGATCTGATTAGGTTTAGCTTTAAATTGAGCGATAGTGTTTTCCAGTACGCCTGCGCATAAACCTCGCCACCCTGCATGGGCAGCGGCAACTTCATCACCAGCAGAACTGCAAAATAGTACAGGCAGGCAATCTGCTGTCATCACAGCACAAACCTGCCCAGGAATATTGGTATAAACAGCATCAGCTTTATTATCTTCCAGTGGCTGACCATCGAGTCTCACAACTCGCGTACCATGAACTTGTTCTAACCAAATTGGCGGCTGAGGCAGTTCTGCCATTTTCGCCAAAATATGCCTGTTTTGTTCAACAACATCAGGTTTATCACCAACATGCTTACCCAGATTCAAGCTATCATAGGGTGACAAGCTCATTCCCCCTAAGCGGGTAGAACTACAAGCTTTTACTGTCGTCGGTTGTGGCCAGTTTGGAAAAATAAGCGCGGTCATTTACCAATCCATTTCGTCTTTAAAGGCTTCTGCATCTGCTTTTAATGCCTTAATCAGCACCACCATATCTTCCGGTAATTCAGCATGCCATTCCATTTCAATGCCGGTTATCGGATGATAAAGACGCAGCATCGTGGCGTGCAATGCCTGACGATCAAAGTTACGCATTACCTCGCGGAACTCATCAGAAGCCCCTTTTAAAGGACGAGGACGACCGCCATACAAAGGATCGCCTACTAGTGGACGACTAATATGGGCCATGTGAACACGTATCTGGTGTGTTCTGCCGGTTTCCAGTCTCAGGCGTAGACGGGTATGTGCCCGAAAATGTTCCATTACCCGATAATGGGTAATCGCCGGTTTGCCCATTGGATGCACTGCCATATGTGTTCGTTTTGTTGGATGACGAGAAATGGGCTCTTCAACAACTCCACCTGCCGTCATACGACCTGTCGCCACCGCTTCATATTCACGGGTAATTTCCCGTAGTTGGAGTGATTCGACTAAACGCGTTTGAGCGGGAACTGTTTTAGCAATGACCATCAGCCCTGTCGTATCTTTATCGAGACGGTGAACAATGCCTGCTCGAGGAACATCAGCGATTTCAGGATAACGATATAACAGCGCATTCAATACCGTACCATCTGGATTTCCTGCCCCCGGATGGACGACCAAATCGCGGGATTTATTTATTACTAAAATGTCATCATCTTCATAGACAATATTTAACGCAATATCCTGAGGTTCCCAACGCGCATCTTCTTCAATGATGGCATCAATTGCAATTTCTTCACCTCCCAGCACTTTTTCTTTTGGCTTATTGATTAATTTGCCATTAACCTGAACTCTGTCATCCAAGATCCAATCTTTTATGCGTGATCTTGAATAATCAGGGAACAATTCAGCCAAAGCCTGATCTAAACGTTGACCGAGCTGAGATTCGGCGACTGTTGCATTAAGTCGTATTTGTTGTGCCATATATTGTTTCTACACTTACGTTGAGTTTTGACGGCAGAGCCGTTTAATTTAATATAGTGTGCTATTGTAACTCGATCTTTTGCCGGGAGCTTCATGGATAGTCTCCCAGAAAAACACTCAGAGGATAATCAACACGTGATGATACGCATGAAATATCTGGTGGCTGCCGCCACATTGAGCCTGGTACTTTCCGGGTGCGCTGGTGATAAAAACGTTGTCCCCGACAATCCACCTGCGGAAATTTACTCTAAGGGTCAGGAAAAGCTGCAAAACGGTAGCTATGGAGATGCGATCAAGCAATTGGAAACCCTCGATAATCGCTATCCATTTGGCCCCTATTCGCAGCAAGTACAACTCGATCTGATTTATGCTTATTATAAATCCTCTGACTTGCCAATGGCTCTCGCTTCCATTGACCGTTTCATCCGCCTAAATCCAACTCATCCCAACATAGATTATGTTCTGTACATGCGTGGATTAACTTCACAAGCCTTGGATAACAGTCTACTGCAAAGTTTCTTCGGCATTGACCGCTCAGATCGCGATCCTGAACATGCCAGGGTGGCATTCAAGGATTTTAGCCAATTAGTACGCTATCATCCTAACAGCCTGTATACTGCCGATGCCATTAAACGTTTAATGTTTATCAAAGAGCGTCTGGCAAAGTATGAGCTTTCGGTCGTGGAATATTATAACAAACGTGGCGCTTATGTCGCGGTGGTAAATCGGGTTGAACAAATGTTACGTGATTACCCGGATACACAGTCAACTTTGGAAGCACTGCCTTATATGAAAAAAGCTTATACACGTTTGGGTTTAACCGCTCAGGCAGATAAAACAGCAAAACTCATTGCTGCTAATCCTGTATAAAGAAATAGACAATAAAACAGCGGCCAGCGCCGCTGTTTTATTTTATTAACATCTAAAAAAGACTACTTATCAGCAGAGTTGAAAAGATTCAACTTGTCAATAGTGTCTCATTAGCGCCAATCCTGCAATAGATATTCTTCATATTTTGACCACTAATCACAATTACTTCAGCTAGTTGCCTCATGTTTGGTTAAACGGTGATTTAGATCACCTTTTTCATGAAAAAGAAATGTATGCTGAAATTATTGAAGGTGGATAATCAATAATGAGAGGTAACTATATGATAGTGAATATTACCAGCAAACAAATGGAGATTACCCCGGCAATTCGCAACCACGTAGAAAAACGTCTAAGCAAACTAAATAAATGGCAAGTAAATCTGATAAATCCTCATATTATTCTATCAAAAGGGCCGCAAATTTTTAGGGCTGATGCAACCATAAGTATACCAAATGGTATGTTAGTCGCCGGTGCAAAACATGAAGATATGTATATTGCTATCAATGAATTATTAACAAAACTGGAACGTCAGTTGAATAAAGTACAGCATAAGGGAGAGGCACGCCGGACTTGCAACAGTGTTAAAGAATCAAACCTTAACTTAGAAACACAGCTAGAAACAGAACCAGAAATATCACAATAAAATAACAATGACTTGCCTCTAACGCGTCCAATTTGGACGCGTTTTTTGTTGACAGAAACAACAACATAAGGTTAATTAACAAAAACTACTATAAACCTTTGCCCTGTGCAGACGACTGCCGATGAAATGGGAAGCTTCGCCCGATTGAGCAAAGAGTAGTCACACAAACTATAAATATGAGAATATGATGAATATAAGCCTGTTTTTCTTTTCTTTCTTTTTTACCTTCCCTTGAGGGAGGCTTTCGTCGTTGGAAAAAGAACGAGAAGACGAACAGCAAGCCTCCCCATCGGGAGGCTTTTTTCTGTCCATTGCAAACCTATTATTATCAGAATGTGAATAACCCATTAGGAACCCATTTATGGATCAAAATAATTTGCTGAAAATACGGAAAAAAGTCAGCGAACTTGATTTAAAGTTACTGATTTTACTAGCGGAGCGTCGCCAGTTAGCTTTTGATATTGCACAAACTAAGTTGCAGGATAATCGCCCTATCAGAGACAAGGAACGCGAACGCGAACTAATAGATGTTCTAATTAAAAAAGGAAAAAGCTACGGGCTTGATGGCTTTTACATTTCGCGTCTTTTTCAGATGATTATTGAAGATTCCGTACTCACCCAACAAGCATTATTGCAGCAGCACCTAAATCAAACACCTCAAGATTCAGCACGTATTGCATTCCTTGGCCCTAGAGGTTCCTATTCTCATATCGCAGCCCGCCAATATGCGGCACGTCATTTCAATCAATTAGTTGAATGTAGCTGCCATAAGTTCCAGGATATCTTCTCCTTGGTTGAAACAGGCCAGGCGGATTACGGAATGTTACCCATTGAAAATACCAGCTCTGGTTCCATCAATGATGTTTATGACTTGTTGCAACACACCAATTTGTCAATTGTGGGCGAAATAACCCTTCCTATTGACCATTGCCTACTCGTTGCAACCGAGACAACGCTATCAAAGATAAAAACGGTTTACAGTCACCCTCAACCATTTCAACAATGTAGCCAATATATTAAACAATTCCCACATTGGAAAATTGAATATTGCGAAAGTACTGCCGCAGCAATGCAAAAAGTCGCTGAACAGAATTCACCAGAAATTGCCGCATTAGGTAGTGAAGCAGGCGGCGCACTTTATCAATTACAAGTTCTGGAACAGAATCTAGCAAACCAATCACATAATATCACTCGTTTCATTATTGTTTCCCGTCAGCCTATTGAAGTTGCAGAACAGGTACCCGCCAAAACGACATTTATTATGGCAACCGGACAGCAGGCCGGAGCGCTGGTAGATGCGCTAATGGTGCTGAAAAAACATAATATTATTATGAGTAAACTGGAATCTCGCCCGATTAACGGAAATCCGTGGGAAGAGATGTTTTATATTGATGTCCAAGCTAATATTCGTTCAATCAATATGCAACACGTTCTGAAAGCATTGGCGAAAATCACTCATTCATTAAAGGTATTGGGATGTTACCCAACAGAAAGTGTGATCCCAGTTAACCCCGCCTGATTAAAAAGAACCGGGTATTAAAATATCCGGTTCAGATTATTGGCTTTTAATATTTTGATTATCAATGAGAAAAGTTTTACTGCCTTTAATCTTCGGTTTAAAGACTTTTTATTTATACCCGTTATCTTTCAAGCCGCCTCTTTGTTGGCTGCACTCACTCACCCCGGTCACATAGTTATCTATGCTCCCGGGGATTCGTTCCCTTGCCGTCGCGATGCAACTTGAAATCCATAGGGTATATTTTATAAATCCCAACTTCTCAGCTTAAATAATATGGATTATTGTTTTCCATGCCATCTGAAAACAAGAGAGTAAAAAATTCCCACTTATTCGCATAGGATTAAATACGTTTTATTTGAATGTGATAAAACCGGTGTTAATAAAAACCACGTTTTATCTGTCACCTCGGTTTTAAAATCTGGGAAAAACCGCAAGCATATCATGAAAAAGAAGGCAAAAACTTTAATCATTAAAGGTAAAACAGAAATGATTAAAGCTTTTTTAAAGCAAGTAAAAAATTCGGTGTTATACTGACTTTGGAAGAGAAAACATCAGAAAAGACAAGTTTTAAGTTTATTAACAAGGTGACAAAATGACAGGAATAACCATAGAACAAGAATATGAGATTGTATCAAAACATTTATCCAGAATGTCCACATTAAGAAGATTTGCTCAAACAAAAGATGTTGAATGGTTAGAAGATGTTTACAAAGCATTAGAGGTAGTCGTTCAAGACAGCAAAGAAACCTTCAGATTAATGAGTTTAGAAGCGGAACAAAAAGAACAAAAACGTTTAGACATATTAAGAATGATTGAAGAAATCGGCCTTGATCTTAAGACCATTAACATACCTATTACCCTTTCTGATTTTAAACCTAAAAAATCAAAGGCAGGAAAAGGAAAAACGAGAAAACCTAAGTATCAATTTAATGAAAATGGAGAAGTTAAATACTGGTCAGGAAACGGTAAAAAACCATCAGGTTTACAAAAACTCCTCAATGAAGGTCATTCATTAAATGAATTTTTAATTAAAAAATAAAAAACCTCGGAATGAGAATAGCCTCACAAGTTTTAATATTATTGACTTTCTTTTTCTGCTTGCATTCGCTTTTGTGGCGATCGCAAGCGCTTTTTTATCGGTGATTAACTCGGTTATTAATTAAAAAAGTGTAAAAAAACAGGCTCCCATTAATGCCAAATTTTTAAAAGGTAAAGAGCATTTAAAAACGGCCTACTCCCCGCTTATTCATCATCGATGTTATATCCCAATTATTTCACGAAACAGATTACAAAAATAACGCAATAAAAAAGGGGGAAAACGGTTAAAAGGATGATTAACATTCGTTAAATATAAAACACGATATCCCATGATGATTAAACCTAATAAAAAACAGGTGTAAAAAAAGGGAAAACATGGTTAAAGCCGCATGCCATTAAATCCAGAAGCTAAAACCATGACTTTTAATAATAACTTAAAAACTGCCCATCATAAAACCATCAGTAAAAAAATAAGAAATAAAATTGGTTTTGTTAATGCTTAAAACGAACATGATTAATATTCATTGCACGTAAAATACCGACATACCATGATGGTTAAACTTAATAAAACAGGGCATTAAATGAGGGAAAAACAACTGTTAAAATCTATATTATCTCAGCGCTAATAATTACCGGTTATTTATAAGGTATCTGTCAAATTAAATCCGGCTCAGCTTTTTCCCCCAGATTCATTTACCATCTAAAAAGCAAAAGCAGACGTTAAAAAGGATAAAAACACGATTAAAACCGTATGCCGATTAAATCCAGAAGCTAAAACCATGACTTTTAATAATAACTTAAAAACTGCCCATCATAAAACCATCAGTAAAAAATAAGAAATAAAAATCGGTTCTGTTAATGCTTAAAACGAACATGATTAATATTCATTGCGCGTAAAATACCGACATACCATGATGGTTAAACTTAATAAAACAGGGCATTAAATGAGGGAAAAACAACTGTTAAAATCTATATTATCTCAGCGCTAATAATTACCGGTTATTTATAAGGTATCTGTCAGATTAAATCCGGCTCAGCTTTCCCCCCAGATTCATTTACCATCTAAAAAGCAGACGTTAAAAAGGATAAAAACACGATTAAAACCGTATGCCGATTAAATCCAGAAGCTAAAACCATGAATTTTAATAATAACTTAAAAACTGCCCATCGTAAAACCATCAGTGAAAAATAAGAAATAAAAATCGGTTCTGTTAATGCTTAAAACGAATATGATTAATATTCATTGCGCGTAAAATACCGACATACCATGATGGTTAAACTTAGTAAAAACAGGTGTAAAAAAGGTAGAACATGGTTAAAATCTTATACCGATTAAACCAAAAAGCTAAAACCATAACTCTTAATAACAATTTAAAAACTGCCCATCATAAAACCATCAGTAAAAAAATAAGAAATAAAATTGGTTTTGTTAATGCTTACGTATCCCGAAAAAAAAGACAAATGAGAATATGAATAGGTTTATCCGTTTACCAGAAACTACACCTCCCAAAAATCCACCCTTAATAACGTTTTCAACCGAGGGAATAAACTTCTTTTAAAATCAGTCAAATAATCGATGATAAAGCTCAGCATAAAAAAACCCGCAAATGAATAATTTAACCAAATAATAACTCAGTTACTTGCGGCATTATTATGTGGCATATTCACTATACTCAATGGATTTCAAGATGCATCGCGACGGCAAAGGAGCGAATCCCCGGGAGCATAGATAACTATGTGACCGAGGTGAATGAGTGCAGCCAACAAAGAGGCAACTTGAAAGATGACGGGTATATTACTATGCAAAGCTGCGGCACCTTAAATATGCCAATTTAAACTCGCTTTACACGAATTTAATCCGACCAATAGCATTGCTTTTCTATAGTTTGATTTAAACTACTCCTCTATTTTATACCTTTAATATGATTTAATCGGCAAAACCTTTCACCCTCATTAATAAAATGAAACTTATCAGCAATTTGAACCGGATATTGTCATATCCGGTTCTTTTTAGCTATTGGCGACTATCATTCGCTTGTTGAAGCAATACTCTGCTCTCTCTCATAAAATGAGATGCATAATCACCAAACCATTCACTAACATCTTCAAAACTGCTGACAAAAGCCCGTTTGTCCTGGCTTTCCAATATCTCTAGCGCTTGCCCAAAATTTTGGTGATAACGGCGTATAAGATCAATATTCTCTGGTGATGACATAATAATATCCGCGTAGAGCTGAGGATCTTGCGCAAATAACCGCCCAACCATAATCAGTTCCAAACGGTAAATGGGTGAAGATATCGATAACAGTTGTTGTAAATCAGCGCCTTCCTGTGCGAGATGTTGCCCATAAGCAAATGTCGTGAAATGGCGCAACGCCTGAATAAAACTCATGTTTTTATCATGCTGTTCAGGGCTAATCTGATGCAAACAAGCTCCCCAAATCAACAACTGTTCTAAAAACCATTGATAAGCTTCCTCTTGACGTCCGTCACAGTAAACAACAACTTGTTTTACCAAACTACCGACATCTGGCCCAAACATGGGATGTAATCCCAACACCGGACCTTTATGCACATCAAGCATAGCTTGTAATGGCTGCTGTTTAACCGACGCCAAATCCACCAAAATGCAATGGTCAGGTAATGGCGGCAAACGGCGAACAACCTCTTCTGTTAAATGAATAGGTACACTGATAATCACCATACCCACTCCCGCCAGAATCTGCTCCGCGTTAGGCCAATCTTGTGGTTCCAGATTTCTGACTTCATAACCAGACAAAGTTAACAAACGGCCAAACAGTTTCCCCATTTTGCCTAAGCCGCCAACAATGACTATCGGCCCCAATTGCGGACAAAGCGTTTTAAACCCTTTGTTATTTTCACTGGTGTAGGACTCCCGCATAATACGGCGCAGAATATCTTCAATTAAATCCGGTGGAACACCAAACTCTTCGGCCTCCTGCCGACGTGAAGCAAGCATCGCCATTTCTCTGTCAGGCGCATAAATTGACAACCCATTCTGACTTTTTACCTCGCCAATCTCCGCAACCAATTCCAGACGCTTTGCCAGCAAGCCCAGCAAAGCTTTATCCACTTCATCAATCTTATCCCGCAATTGAGATAATTCAGCCGCCATATTTATTATCCCGCTTTTTTCAGCACTGTCATTCTTTGCGACAATTGCATGCTAATTTGCTGATGTAATTTTCTTAGAATTGCTTCTGTCGTCTGCCAACTAATACACGCGTCAGTAACTGATACACCATATTTCATTTCACTACGCGGTTGTTCAGAAGATTGGTTACCCTCATTAATGTTGCTTTCCAACATAATGCCAGTAATAGAGCGATTCCCTGAAATGATCTGATCCACAATAGAATCCACAACCAAACTTTGGCGACGAAAATCCTTATTAGAGTTACCATGACTGCAATCAATCATCAAGGATGGTAATAATCCAGATTGCATCATTTGCTGTTCACATTCCATTACATGTTGGGCGCTGTAATTAGGGGTTTTACCACCACGTAAAATAATATGCCCATTGGGATTTCCTTGCGTTTGTAATAAACACACCTGCCCCGACTGATTTATTCCTACAAAACGGTGTGGCATAGCCGCTGCGCACATCGCATTAATTGCAGTGTTCAAGCTGCCATCAGTCCCATTTTTGAAACCAACAGGCATAGATAAACCTGAAGCCATTTCCCGGTGTGTCTGAGATTCTGTGGTTCTGGCGCCAATTGCAGACCAACTGAATAAATCCCCCAAATATTGTGGGCTATTCGGATCTAAAGCTTCTGTTGCAAGAGGTAATCCCATTTTAACCAAACTAAGTAGTAAGCGACGAGCAATATGCAGGCCCGCTTCCACATCAAATGAACCATCCATGAATGGATCATTAATAAGACCCTTCCAACCCACTGTTGTACGAGGCTTTTCAAAATAAACACGCATGACGATGTACAAACTATCACTCAATTCAGCAGAAAGGGCGGCCAAACGGTGAGCATAATCCAGAGCCGCATCCACGTCATGAATAGAGCAAGGGCCACACACTACCAGTAAACGGGGATCACGAAGCTGAATAATATCAGCAATTGTTTTACGTGCATTTGCAATAGTATGCAGATCACCATCACTCAGTGGGTATTGTTGCTTTAATTCTTTTGGAGTGATAAGAATTTGCTCACCACTGATGTGAACGTTATTAAGTGCATCTCTTTGCATGAACATTTTGATTTTCTCCTCAAGTTATCATTATGTACTCATTTGTTTTTATACATTTGACTAATAACATATCATGCATCGTAAAGAATACAATCCAAAAGTGTAAACAAAACTAAAACACTGTAAATTTTTGTTTACAAAAAATGAAAGAGGAGTCAATTCAATGATAAATCTATTCTATAATCAATTAATAAGATTAAAATTATTTCATATAGAAAAATATTAAAAATAATTATGTTAAAACAATATTAATATCAAAACACAAGAAGCAATATTTGAGTCAATATTTTATGATCATTCATTCTTTATTTTTATATTTAAAATAATCAGGTGAAAAATATATTTATTTGGTAGATTCAATACACTAGAGGCCGTAAAATCCGGCCTCTTTATTAAAATATCTGTTACAAAGCTTTCTGTAAAAAAGCAATTAATTCCTGATTAACTTTATATGGTTGCTCCAATGTGGAAATATGCCCTGCACCCTGGATAATAATATGATCACAGTGCAATATTTCAGCCATCAAATAACCCTCCAGAGGCGGGCGAGGCATATCTTGATCACCAGTAATAACAAGCGAGGGAATATCTAATTTTTCCAACAAATGAATTCTATCTTCACGCCCAAATATTATTCTACCTAGCGGAACAATACTATTACGCAATATTTCCGCAGGAATGGCTACCAAACGCTGAATTAATTCATCAACCAAATGCTGAGCAGGTTGCTGGCTAAAGAAAGCTGGCACTATCAACTGTTGCAAAATAGATTGAGGAATTGCGCCAACCTGCTCTATCTCATCCAACATCGCAAAGTATTTTGTATGAGTCACTTCAGGTTCTAATCCGACAAAGGTATCCATCAAAACCAGTGCCTTGACTCTGTCCGGCGCCATATCTACCAACTCAATTCCCCACATACCGCCAGCAGATAAGCCAATGATAGCAAATTCTTTAATGCCAAGCTGATCCATCAACGCCAGGTAATCCCGAGCTAAATCAGCCAAAGTGCTATGCTGTTCTGGTAGCTCTCCCGAGCAGCCATGTCCCCAGAGATCAGGAGCAATCACCCGGTATTGTTTACTTAAGGCCCCGATCTGAGGTTCCCACATATTAGAGTCAAACAAATAGCTATGCCCCAGTAATAATGGGAAACCCTCACCCTCATCTCGGTAAGCCATTGTTTTGTTATGTATTTGAAAAGTTTTCAAAGCAAATCCTTATAGTCAGTTAATAACGTATGAAATTATTCTAAAACTCTTAAAATAATTGTCTTTAAGATTATTACGATCTGATAATAATGTATTGCCGAATAATTTATCGATGAGTAAAAATCCCCCTTCATAGAAGGGGGCCTTGATTTCGCTCCTGAGGAGCGTAATAAAAAATCCGCTAAAAACCCGCCCGTATTCAGCCTGATTCTTCATTACAATAATTAAAAATACAGCAGAGCCAAAACCAAATTGATGATCACACCCGCAGAACGAAGTTTTAAGTTGAGAATAAAAAAAGAGGCCAGCAATTGCTGACCTCTTTAACGATAACTTTCGGATGTAACGAAAGCGTATTATTTACTGTTCAGACGCTCTTTAATACGAGCAGCTTTACCAGAACGCTCACGCAGATAGTACAATTTAGCTCTACGAACAGCACCACGACGTTTAACGTTAATGCTGTCTACGACTGGGGAGTGAGTCTGGAATACACGCTCAACACCTTCGCCGTTAGAAACTTTGCGAACAGTGAATGCAGAGTGCAGACCGCGGTTACGAATAGCGATAACCACGCCCTCGAATGCCTGCAGACGTTTCTTAGCACCTTCTACGACCCATACCTTAACTTCCACGGTGTCACCCGGACGGAATGAAGGTACGTCTTGCTTCATCTGCTCTTGTTCAAGTTGTTTAATAATGTTGCTCATAATAATTCTCTTACCCTAGGTAAACTGATATATCAGAGACATTCCCTTCGGGGATATGTCTGGATTAATTAGTTGCTTCAGTTAGATGTTCCCGTTGGAACTCTGTTAGCAATATCCTTTGCTCGTCAGTCAGAGCTAGGTTTTCCAGAAGTTCAGGTCTTCTAAGCCAGGTTCGGCCAAGCGATTGTTTCATCCGCCAGCGATTAATTTCAGCATGATTTCCAGACAGCAGCACTGGTGGAACTTCCATACCATCTAATACCTCCGGGCGAGTATAGTGCGGACAATCCAGCAATCCATCAGCAAAAGAGTCTTCCTCCGCTGATGCTTGACGCCCCAGAACACCCGGAATGAACCGGGAAACTGAGTCAATCATCGTCATTGCCGGGATTTCACCACCACTGAGCACGTAATCACCGATAGACCATTCTTCGTCAATCTCAGTTTGAATCACCCGCTCATCTATCCCTTCATAGCGGCCGCAAATCAAAATCAGTTTTTCATTTGTTGCCAGCTCACAAACCCCTTGTTGGTTGAGTTTGCGACCCTGAGGTGAAAGATAAATCACTTTTGCGCCTTCGCCCGCCGCAGTTTTTGCTGCATGAATGGCTTCCCGTAAAGGTTGAACCATCATCAACATGCCAGGACCACCGCCATAAGGCCGATCGTCAACGGTACGATGCCGGTCATAGGTAAAATCCCGCGGATTCCAGCATTCAATACTTAACAGGCCATTTTTCACTGCCCGGCCAGTTACCCCATAATCGGTTATTGCGCGGAACATTTCAGGAAACAGGCTAATAACCCCAATCCACATTATCGTGTCCCACTCATTTCAACCGCTTATAACCGGAGTTTAAAAACCAGGATCCCAATCTACTTCAATAGTTTTAGTAGCGAGATCGACTTTCTTGATAACCTGCCCATCAAGAAACGGAATTAGCCGTTCCTTGATACCGAATGCATCTTTCAGGTTTGCTTTAATTACCATTACGTCGTTAGAACCGGTTTCCATCATGTCATTGACAGTACCCAAGTTATAACCTGCTGTGTTGATTACCTGGCAACCCATCAAGTCTTTCCAGTAGTAATCACCCGCATCCAGCTCCGGCAGTTGTTCTGAATCTACAATAATTTCGCAATTAGTCAGTAAATTCGCAGCATCCCGATCATCAACACCTTTAATTTTGATGATCATATCCTGATTGTGGTGTTTCCAGGCTTCCAGTTCGATGTGTTGCCACCGACCTGCCCGTTGAATAAACCACGGTTGATACTCAAAAATGTCTTCGGCATGTTCGGTGGAAGAAAAAACTCTGAGCCAACCACGAATACCATAAGTTGAACCCAGTTTTCCCAATACAATTGAGTTTACAGGCGGCTCAAAACAGGTTTGCTTGCTCATAGTTACCACCGCGACAGATTAAGCTGCTTTTTTAGCGTCTTTGATCAGTGTAGAAACACGATCAGACACAGTTGCACCCAGACCAATCCAATGTTCAATACGGTCCAGATCTAAACGCAGTGTTTCTGCTTTCCCTGTTGCAATAGGGTTGAAGAAGCCAACACGCTCGATAAAGCGACCATCACGCGGGCTGCGGCTATCGGTCACGACTACTTGGTAAAACGGACGCTTTTTGGCGCCGCCACGAGCTAAACGAATTGTTACCATAACATCCTCATTAGTTAACAAAACAACCAGACTTCATCGAGGAACGAAGTCCGGTTGTCAGATAAAAAGCCCGAAAAGTTTACTCACTTTGGCGCAAAAAGCAATCCAAAGTGGATATTCTTCGAGACTTTATCAATTAACGGCCCATAAATCCGGGTGGCATCATGCCTTTCATACCACGCATCATTTTTGCCAGGCCGCCTTTTTTCATCTTTTTCATCATGCGCTGCATTTCGTCGAATTGTTTAAGCAAGCGGTTAACATCTTGAACCTGAGTGCCAGAGCCATTGGCAATACGACGTTTACGAGAACCTTTAATTATTTCCGGTTTTTGCCGCTCTTTACGCGTCATGGAATTGATAATAGCTTCCATTTTCACCAGAATTTTATCATCCATCTGGGATTTAACCGCATCTGGCACTTGAGACATTCCCGGCATTTTGCTTAACATGCTGGCCATTCCCCCCATGTTACGCATCTGCTTTAGCTGATCTAGAAAGTCATTTAAATCGAAGCCGTCACCTTTCTTTAATTTAGAAGCCAGCTTTTCAGCCTGGGTGCGATCAACTTTACTTTCAATCTCTTCAATCAGGGAGAGAACATCCCCCATCCCAAGGATTCGAGAGGCAATCCGATCCGGATGGAATGGTTCCAACGCATCCGTTTTTTCACCAACACCCAGGAATTTAATCGGCTTACCGGTAATATGACGAATAGATAGCGCAGCGCCGCCACGAGCATCGCCATCGACTTTAGTTAACACTACCCCCGTCAGCGGCAATGCTTCATTGAAAGCTTTCGCAGTATTAGCCGCATCCTGCCCCGTCATCGCATCAACAACAAACAGGGTTTCCACAGGATTAATGGCTTTATGAACCTGCTTGATTTCATCCATCATCGCTTCGTCAACATGCAGACGGCCCGCAGTATCCACCAAAAGCACATCATAGAATTTCAATTTGGCGTGCTGTACCGCTTGAGTCACGATATCAACGGGTTTTTCCTGAGCATCGGAAGGGTAGAAATCAATACCAACTGCCTGCGCCAAGGTTTCAAGCTGTTTGATAGCGGCTGGACGATAGACGTCAGCAGATACCACCAAAACTTTTTTCTTCTGTTTTCCTTTCAGGAAACTACCAAGTTTGGCAACGCTGGTCGTTTTACCTGCGCCTTGCAGACCCGCCATTAATACGACGGCAGGCGGCTGAGTAGAAAGATTTAGCTCACTGTTAACTTCCCCCATCGCCTTAACGAGTTCATTCTGAACAATTTTGACAAACTCTTGGCCGGGGGTAAGGCTTTTATTAACCTCGTGACCAACCGCGCTCTCTTTAACGCACGAAATAAAATCACGCACTACAGGCAATGCAACGTCAGCTTCAAGTAAAGCCATGCGAACTTCACGCAGTGTCTCTTTAATATTGTCTTCGGTCAGTCGCCCACGGCCACTGATATTGCGCAATGTGCGCGATAGTCTGTCGGTTAGATTATCAAACATTGTCTCTGCTCAATTTTTTTAAATGGGCTACCTGTAAGGCGTATTCCACAAATTATAACACGATGGTAAGGGATCTCTGCACAGAGATTCTCATCTATGGTTAACAACGGTTGGAGGCTATCCTTGCTGGCGGTATACTTAAGCTTTAATTCAACCAAAGACTATCGCTAAAACGACTAAATGCTATGCCAGTATTTTCTATAATTTCTTCATTCGCTTATTTACTCAGCCTGGTCCTGATTATTCCCGGCTTACTGCGGAAATCGAAAGGATATCGCAGGCTGGCATTACTTTCCGCAATTGTCGCTTTAATTTGTCATGCTATTGCGCTTAAATATCAGATCTTCCACGTTAGCAGCGGGCAAAACCTCACGCTCCTAAACCTAGGTTCTATTGTCAGTTTGCTGACTTGTATCATAATGACAATTGTTGCTTCTCATGGCCGAGCTTGGTTCCTGCTACCCATTGTTTATAGTTTTGCCATGATAAATTTGGTCTTAGCGAGTCTTATGCCAGGTGAATTCATTACTCACCTAGAGGCCAGCTTTGGATTATCTATCCATATTGGATTAGCGCTTCTTGGCTACGCGACTTTACTTATCGCTGCATTATATGCATTACAGCTTAGGTGGTTGGATCATCAACTTAAAAATAAAAAACTCACTTTTACGCCAGATATGCCCCCACTCATGTTCATTGAACGCAAAATGTTTCATATCACTCAGGTTGGCGTAATATTACTAACACTGACGCTCTGTACCGGCATCCTCTACATAGATAATATTTTCAGTAGCGAAAATATCCATAAGGCAATTTTATCTATCATCGCGTGGTTTGTTTACATTGTTTTATTATGGGGCCACTACCATGATGGATGGCGCGGTAAACGCGTTATCTGGTTTAACCTGATCGGCGCATTTACCCTGACGCTCGCCTATTTCGGCAATCGATTATTACAGGAAATCATGATTTACTAGGAGTATAATGTCCAATCGATACTTGGAAGGAATTCTATTTTGGAGCATGTCTCAACAAGCACATTACTGATTATTTTAATCATCATGGTCATTGTTTCAGCTTATTTTTCCGCCTCCGAGACAGGTATGATGACAATGAATCGCTACCGCTTACGTCATCTGGCAAAGCAAGGGAACCGCTCTGCCCGCAGAGTTGAAGCATTATTTCGCCATCCTGAGCAGCTCATCAGTCTGATTCTTATCGGCAATAATCTGGTTAATATTCTTGCTTCAGCGCTCGCTACTATCATTGGTATGCGTCTTCACGGTGATGCCGGAGTCGCTATCGCAACCGGTATTTTGACGTTTATCGTACTGATATTTTCTGAAGTGATGCCAAAAACGATAGCAGCCCTCTATCCTGAAAGAATCGCTTTTCCAAGCAGTTTTCTGCTCCGCCCGTTACAGAAAATCATGCTGCCGTTAGTTTGGGCGCTAAATAAAATTACCTTATTATTAATGCGTTGCCTTGGTATTAAACACCCTACTGGTTCTAGTCACGCCATTAGTAAAGATGAACTTCGCACTATTGTGAATGAATCAAATGCCAAGCTATCACAGCAAAATCAGGATATGCTGATTTCAATTTTAGACCTGGAAAAAGTCACAATCGGCGATATTATGGTTCCCCGTAATGAAATTGTCGGCATTGATATTAATGATGACTGGAAATCTATCATACGGCAATTAACTCATTCACCTCATGGCCGGATCGTGCTTTATCGTGATTCACTTGATGATGCCATTGGCATGCTCCGTGTTCGTGAAGCTTACCGACTGATGACAGAAAAAAAAGAGTTCACCAAAAGAAATCTGATTAAAGCCGCAGATAAAATCTATTATGTCCCAGTCAGCACACCACTTAATATTCAGTTAGTGAATTTCCAACGTAATAAGGAAAAAGCCGGGCTCATCGTTGATGAATATGGTGATATTCAAGGATTGGTCACTGTTGAAGATATCCTCGAAGAGATTGTCGGCGATTTTACAACATCCATGTCTCCTTCCCTGGCTGAGGAAGTTTCACCACAAAGCGATGGGACTATTTTGGTTGACGGGACAGCTAATATCCGCGAATTAAATAAAGCCTTTAACTGGGCATTGCCTGTTGATGGACCACGAACGGTTAATGGTATGGTGCTTGAAGAGTTAGGAGAAATACCCGCACTTAATGTACAAGTGCAAATCGGCAAATATAATTTTGAAGTACTTTCAGTGAACGATAATGTTATTAAACAGGTTCGAGTCACCCCCATTAGCCCATTTCCTGCGTAAGAAGCACAAGCCATTTAAATCGCTGCGGAAAATTCACACCGCTGGAGGCGCACCACCAACCTCCAACGGTAAATTCCTGTTAATACCTCATCTCAGGAACCCGAAATATCATCACTGCTATGGAACTACACTTTCAATTCAGTCAGTTTTTCTTCTGGCAATGCCAACTCATCATTCTTATTAACGAGGACGTCTGAATCAAGAATATGACGTGCAATATCCTGAGCTTCTGTCAGTGAATGCATGTGATAAGTACCGCATTGATAAATATTTAGCTCTGGGATTTGGCTCTGATCTTTCACTTTCAAGACATCAGCCATAGCCGCTTTCCACGCGTCTGCAACACGTATTTCCGCCGGTGCGCCAATCAAGCTCATATAAAAACCTGTTCGACATCCCATTGGCGATATATCAACAATTTCAACACCTTCACCATTGAGGTGGTTGCGCATAAAACCAGCAAACAAATGTTCAAGCGTATGAATGCCCTTTTCAGGCATAACCTGTTTATTAGGTACGCAGAAACGTAAGTCAAAAACTGTGATGGTGTCGCCATGAGGCGTTTTCATAGTCTTAGCAACTCTTACGGCTGGCGCATTCATACGAGTATGGTCAACAGTAAAACTATCCAGTAAAGGCATTTCTTCATCTCCACAAAAAAATTCAGATTTTTCTTCCAGCAAATGAAACCTTTTCATCTGCCACCGGTCGTAAAGAATGAAAGACGCGTAATCATTATCCCTATTCTCTAGAAAATCCTATTTGGCCACTTTCACTTGTGGCCCTTTTCTTTTCTAGCATCCTGTCTGTTGTTTCAGATACTCATCAAAACTAATTGTATCCTCACGTTCCAACGCATCTTGTCGCTCTACGGAGGCCCTGCGTTCTATAGCAAACTGTTCGTCGCTAATAACCTCATATTGCTCATTGATCAGTTGCTGATGGTATTCATCTGCCAATTCCAGTCCAAAGCCGCCAATGCCCTGGCTCTTCATTCTTTCCAGCACGCGAGCCGATAAAGTCAGTGATGAATCATCAAACATAGCGATTAATTCTTCGCAAACCTTTTGATACTGTGTGCCAGAACAACTATCCAATATTGCGGCAACCCGTTTCAAGTCACTAAATAACTTTTTGCCAACTTTTGCTAACGGCTCTTCCACACTTCCACAACCAAGACCAATCATTTGCCTTGGTTTACGCCCCTCAAGGATCACTCTATTCCAGTTCTTACGGCAACAATCTAATTCATCACTGCTCATTTCCGGCGCTTCGGCAAGCACGCACCATATTAAGAATAGGTCAAGAAAACGAATTTGTGTTTCATCGACGCCAATCGCTGCAAATGGATTAATATCCAATGAACGAACTTCAATGTATTCCACTCCCCCACGCAGCAACGCATCAGAAGGCGATTCATTCCCCTTAGTGACACGCTTAGGTCGGATTGGCGCATACAGCTCATTTTCAATTTGTAAGACGTTGGTATTAAGCTGAATATGCTTATCACCTTGCTTAATACCTAATTTAGCAAACTCATCAGATGGCTTGTGAATCGCTTTTTTCAACCCGTCAATATAGGTATGTAGGTTATTAAACGTAATATTTAGATCACTTTGTGATTTATTGGTGTACCCCAGATTGCTCATTCTTAGTGAAGTCGCATAAGGCAGATAACAAGTTCCATCTTCCGTTCGATCAAAAAGAAAAGCAGTCTCTCTTCCACGTAAGAACGAGGAACAAATTGCCGGAGAAGCGCCAAACAAGTATGGGATCACCCATCCAAAGCGATAATAGTTACGGATCAAGCGGAAATAGCCATTAGAGATCTGCTCTTTACCACTCTCTGCATCTTCAATACCAGCCCAGGCACGCCAGAACTCAATTGGCAATGAAAAATTATAATGAACCCCGGATATGGTCTGCATTAACGCGCCATAACGATTTTTCAACCCTTCACGGTATAAAGTTTTATAGCGACCAACATTCGATGTGCCATATTGAGCCAAAGTAATGTTCTCTTCCGCATCAATAAAGCATGGCATACTCAATGGCCACATTTTTTCTTTATCCAGCACACGCGCTGTGTGACGATGAATATCTCTAAGAAAAGAAACCGTATATTTTATATCATCATTAACTGGTGTTATGAACTCCAACAGTGACTCGGCAAAGTCAGTAGTAATCCATTTATGCGTAAGCGCTGCACCAAGTGCTTTAGGATGCTCCGTTATGGCTAAACTACCATCTGAAGTAATACGCAATGTTTCACGTTCAACACCGCGACGAATTCCATTTAAAATTGTCGGATGCGCCTCTAGCCATGATAGAGCCTTTGATACGTCCGGGATCAATTCGACCTCCCGTAGTGTTTTAGAAGAATTTTTATAAGGGTTTACTTTATCTTAAACAAGCCAAATTGTCGCTGATTAGATATATCAGCAAAAACATTTCAGCGTCATACAGAAAGCGGGTTAGTTATGGCAACACAAGTAGAAAGGAAAAAGCCCTGCTGTTTAATCAGCAGGGCTTGATATGGCGCATCCAGAAGGATTCGAACCTCCGACCGCTCGGTTCGTAGCCGAGTACTCTATCCAGCTGAGCTATGGATGCGTGTTCAGTTTTTCACTCTTGGTAAAAGA
>NZ_JAZGJN010000214.1:0-23574 GCF_038085095.1 Photorhabdus sp. P32
AAGAATATAAGAATATAAGAATTCAATTTATACCTATATCGAATGAAGAGAAAATACTATATTTAATGTATATCTCCGAGTATACCTAAACTTTCTCTTATTTATTCTCTATTAATTCATACAAAGTATAATTCTTAATTAATAAAAAACACGATTGAATATTTCCCTATCATTGATAAAGTGCACGCCGAGCAATAAAATGCTTAAGAAAAGTCAAATTTATTACCATTCACTCAAAGAGGACTAATATATGAATATAAAAGAAATTCTGGATAATATAGACTATTCTGGTCAGACAAATTCAAATAAAGAATTGGTTAATGGTTCATTTAATGAAGGATATAAAGGCTGGATAATCCCAAACTCTGAAAAGATAAAAATCTTATCTGAGAATGGAGTTAATTTTCTCAGAATTCAGAATGACCCTAGTTTTGAGGCCGTTTTTCAAATTATAGAAGGATTGGAACCCAACGTTAAATATAAACTGACAGGTAAAGCACGCCTATCAAAATGGAATATATATGATGGTTCACTAGCTATTTTTGGTTTACACAATGACACACTTGGTCCTGTGGCTTTTGTTACAGACACTCTGTATTTTAAAACCGGTTCTGTAACATTAAGTGCAGATGCAAAGGGGCTTCTGCGTGTTTTCTTGATAAAAACCCAAGTTGAGAACATATCAGCAGTAACCGCTGATTTTACTGGTTTCATTTTAGAGAAAGCCTAAAAATCTAGCTTTGATATAGTTTGACATCTTAATGCTCGAAGCTCACTACTCCGGGCATTTTAATACTATAGTTTTAATACTATGGTTTTAATACTACAGTCATAGATATGATATCATTATTCCCCCTACTTCCTTTCCCAACATGGCTAATATTTCAACATAACATTCCAGCTACAAATTTGCCACAAGCGACTAATTGATCTACAGAAACACCTATCAGGATAAGCGCTTATAACTCATTTATTCTTGTATTAATTTATACAAATTACAACTCACCACCAATAAAAAATACAATTGAGTATTATCCTATTATTGATAAAGTGCCCCCCCGAAAAACAAAGCGTTTAAAGAAATTAAATTCATTTCTATCTATTTAAAAAGGACTAATATATGAACGTACAAGAGATCCTGAATAACGAAGATTATTCTGATAACAAGAAAAACTCTCATAAAGAACTGGTTAACGGTTCATTCGAAGAAGGATATAACGGCTGGAGAATCCCCGCCCCTGAATCAGTAGAAATCTTATCTGAAAATGGCATTCACTTTATCAGAATTCAAAGTGTTACTGGTTCTGGCGTCATTGATCAAATTATAGAAGGATTAGAACCCAACACTAAATATAAACTAACAGCTACAGCTCGCGTATCAGCAGAATGGGCCTCATCAGCTTATTTTGGTTTACAGAGTCGCACCGATGGCCCTAATTCTTTTGCTGTGAACAGCACCGATTTTACAACCGGTTCGGTAGAATTAAGTACAGATCAAGAGGGACTTTTACGCGTTTATTTATTGAAAGACCAAGTTGGCCATCGCCCAGACGGAGAAACCGCTGACTTCACTGGTTTTGTTTTAGAAAAAGCCTAAGTATTTAACTTCGAAGTAGTTTGATATTAAAACACACCCGGAATAAGGAAGCTCCGGGTGTTTTAATATTGGTAGAGAAAATAAAACCACAAATTAATATCTTAACTGGAATATAGTTCAATTATTTAAAAAAACTCTCATAGAAATAATTTATCCACTTCATTTATTTTCACATTAATTATCACAGACATAATATTCAATCAAAAAAACATGATTGAATATTTCTTCATTATTGATAAAGTGTTTACAGGAAAAAATCATTAAGCAAAATTAAATTTAATTGTTATTCGTTTAAAAGGACGAATATATGAATATAAAGAAAATACTAAATAGAGTAGATTATTCTGATACAAAAAACGCCAATAAAGAACTGATTAATGGTTCATTTAACGAAGGATATCATGGCTGGAGAATCCCAACCCCTGAAACTGTAGAAATTTTATCCGAAGATGGTATTAATTTTCTTAGAATCCAATGCTATTCCAGCTCTGGAGTCATTGATCAAATGATAACAGGGTTGGAGCCTAACGTTAGATATAAACTGACAGCTACAGCACGCTTATCGACAAAACAAATACCACAAAGGGCTTTGTCAGCTAATTTTGGTTTACAGAATCGCACATTTGGCCCTGAATCCTTTACTGTAAATAGCTTCAATTTTACGACCGGTTCAGTTGAATTAAATACAGATGAAGAAGGACTTTTACGTGTTTACATGCTGAAAGACCAATTTATAGAACTTCCAGAAGAGGCAACTGCTGACTTCACCGGTTTTATTCTAGAAAGAGTTTAACCACCTGACCTTGATACATAACACCCGAAGCGCATTGCTTCGGGTGTTTTAAAGCCTGCACAATTCTCCGAAAACAATTCTGGCTAACTTAAATCATGCAATGGTTTTTTTATTGGCGGCGTCAATTTAAAATCAGAAAATCGCACCTTTAATCCATGCCGTTCTGGAGAACAACACATTGCACCAACAAAGACAGGTTGTTTATCTTCAAAAAAAGGAGACAACCTCAACAAAGGCCACCGCAAACCATCGGTGGAATATTGCAGTCTTAAATATCCCTCTTCACGAGTCAAACGTAACCAGAATTTATTAGAATCTCCAGGAAATACGCCCATAGACCAATCAGAATGGTTACGTGTCAGTACACTGCCAATCGTGGCATGACCATCAGAATACTCAATTCCGCCTTTCAACCAATGTTTCTCATCGACTAATAGCATGACTCCCGCTTGATCGTATAAATGTTCAAAACAGCCTTCAATACAGAGTTGAAAGGTGAAATCATCCTCAATATAACGCCCAAACACATGACCATTATGACGTTCAAAGCCATACCATGTTCGTTGCCAAAAGTCAGTTTTATGCTCTGTAGTGACATTAAGCCAGTCGCTTCCACATTGCCAATCAGATGGCTCATTAAGCCAATGATATTGTGACAAACCCATAGGAATTCCCTCTATTATCTTCCGCTTGAATTAATTAATTTATATCCTGCAAGTAAGGAAATAGAGAGTAAAGCAATACAAGCAAAAGCGCCGTGTAATGTCACAATATGCGCTAATCCGCCAATGAGCGCAGGTCCCAGCAAAATCCCTGAATATCCCATTGTCGAAACCGCGGCAACGGCCAGTGAATCAGGCATAATTTTCTGTTGACCAGAAGCGGTAAAAAGCATTGGCGCTATATTGGATAATCCTGCCCCGATCATCAGGAAAGAGAGCCCTAGCATTATTGCGGTTGATGCTGAGTAAATAAGGATGAACCCAGAAGTAGCCAATAAAGCACTGCTGATAAAAACCCGCCGGTGTCCATAAAGGGCAATGATCTTATCACCGAGAAAACGGCCCGATGTCATAGCAATAGCAAACAAGGTATAACCGATACCCGCCTGATGACTACTGATATTATGTACGCTGGTTAATAATATACCGCTCCAGTCCAGCATTGATCCTTCCATGATATAGGCGACAAAACAGAGAAAGCCCAATAAAATCACGATCCCATGAGGCACAGCAAAGAATGGCGTATTACCCGCTTCGGCTTCGTTCAATAACCCATTCCATACCGGCAGTAGCAGTAAAATAATCAGTAATACCGCCATTGCCATCACCTGGAGAGGTGATATTCCCACAGATAATAATGCACTCACCGATCCTGCACCGGCGATCCCGCCCAAACTAAATAACGCATGAAAGCCAGACATAATTGGCCGCCGAGCCATTTTCTCGACCATGACAGCGTGGATATTGACCACAACATCCATTGCGCCAATACCGGCGCCAAAAATAAATAAAGCGCAAGCTAATGTTAGCGGTGTCGGTAATATACTTAACCCTGGCAACATCACTAGCACGATCAAAGCACATAAAGTGAAAATTTGCCGGCAACCGAAACGTGCAGCTAACATGCCGGCCATTGGCATCATGATGAAAGAGCCAATACCAAACGCCAACATTAGCAGCCCCATAGCGCCATTATCAAGTTGCAGCCGTTCCTTAGCTAAAGGAATAAGAGGAGCCCAACTTGCAAGACTAAAACCAGCAATAAAAAAAGCGGTGCGCGTCGCCATAATGGGTTGTTTTACCAAAGAGATAATATTCTGATCAGACAACTCATGTTCCTTCTATATAAATAAAATGCCCTCCGCTATGACTAACGGAGGGCATTAAGTTACACAAAATTAATTTTAGAAAATTGCGGAATATCGGTCAGCGCCCCGATAATACGAGTTGCCTGTTGATATTGTTCCGCAACCGATAAAGTATGGGGCCAAGCATATACATAGGGAATACCTGCCTGCGTTGCTGCTGTAATCCCCAAATCAGTATCTTCAATCACTAATGTCTGATGAACATCCATAGACTTCAATTTCAACATAGCAAGATAGGGATCAGGATGAGGTTTCGTCCTCGCAACATCATCACCCGAGATTAAAGCCGGGCTTTCATTCAACTCCAGTAATCCAATATTTGCCAAACAGACTTCCCGCGGCGCAGTAGAAACAAAGCCAAAAGGGATATTGTGCTGTTGCAAGGCCGCTATCAACCGGGAAATCCCAGGCCGTAGGTAACTTGTAGACAGCTTATCTTTGTAAACCGAGACGATTTGCGCAGTGATCTCTTTCTGCTGTTGAGCTGGAACCCCAATATAATCTAACGTTTCTGCCAAACTCAGGCCAATAAGTTGCTGTGGTTGTATATGCTGTATGTAGTCAGGAGCCAAATCACAAAGAACATCAAAGTGCAGTTGTTCACTGTCAACAATGACCCCATCGATATCAAAAATCACATTAAATCTATCCATGTGAAACATTCCATTATTTTAGATCGGAAATACGGATAAGCACTTTACAGTTCGGAGTAAACAGTGGTTTTTGAGTTTTGCACGCAATATCACAGCCAACTGTGAGAAAAGCCTGCAAGTAATCATTAAAATCAAAAATTTGGCTGACCAGACGACCGGCTGGAATAACACCATCACGGATCATGGTATAAGCACGCTCAAAACTGTTATTCAGAGAATCAATGGAACCAATCACTGAAAGGCTCTTATCAGCAATTTTCAAGATATCAAGATTGGCATGCTTATCTTTAAGCGCGACATTTAACAATTTTCCGCCAGGGGCCAAATGTTCAAAAATGTATTCGGTTAACTGCCCGGTCGTATCCACACATAGATCGATAAGCGCTAATTTATCGCCATATTGTTGCGTCAATGCCTCATCAAAATCAGTATATAGCTCACATTCCGGCGGCAGATTTTCTTTGGCGAATTGAACACGACTTTCGTTTTTCTCGACCATGAAAGCTTTAACGCCTCTGGCATGTAAAGCCCAAATGTAGAGCATCCCCATTGGGCCCGCGCCAGCTACCGCTGCACGAATATTAGTATGAGTAATGCCCAGTTTATCAACCCCGGTCAGCGTGCAACTGAGTGGCTCAGTCAGTGATGCCTCCTCCATACTGACATGATCATCCAGCTTTATCAGTGAACTCTCTTTAGCCAGATATTGCTCAGCAAATGCCCCGTCATAGGAAACCCCCGCTTCGGTTCCCAATTTTTTCTCGCAATGATTTGGACTGCCGGTCTGGCACATCCGACAATGCCCACAAGAATAGGTTGGATTGATGACAACACGGTCACCCACATTAAAACGCGTGACTCCCTTCCCTATTTGCGTAACAACTCCCGTTGTTTCATGGCCCAGCGTGGTTCCCGGAATAGCAACAGGATAAGATCCGGTGATAATCCCAACATCCGTACCACAAACGCCACACACCGCAATATCAACGACGACATCATCAGGCTCCACACAGCGTAACGGTTCAACATCCTGGATTTGCACATCCCACACCCGATTAAATTTAAGTGCTTTCATTACGCTACCTCCTTGGTATCCAGCATATTTAATGTCATATCAGCAAAAGTCAGATCAAGCTTATACAGAATTTCGTTTAAATGTTCCTGAGTACAAATCAACGGTGGACGAACTTTAAGCGCACGACCTTTACCATAACGAGAGCCGCGGATGATTAAATTATGAGAATTAGCGACTGCAATCGCTTGTGCTGCAAATTCTGGTGATGGCGTATCAAAGCCGAACATATAACCGACGCCCCTGACACCCGTAATTTCTGGGTATTTATGTTGTAATGTTAATAAGCCATCACGTAAATAAGCTTCATTACGTTGCACATTCTCCAGAACCTGCTCGTCTTCGATGATATCGATAATTTCGTTGAGCGCTGTTAATGAAAGAGGGTTAGCGCCTGATGTACTGGAATGTTCGAATGACTCTAATACATCTAATGAACTCCGCATCAGCACGCCGCCGGTAGGAATACCAATACCACCAGCGCCTTTAGCGAAAACAATAATATCGGGTTCTAATTCTTTGGCATAACCGGTTGAAGCGAAAAATGTCCCGGTACGGCCAAATCCAGTTTGTACTTCATCTGCGATAATAATAATGTCATGTTGATGGCAGATATCTCTGATCTTACGGAAAAAATCGACAGGGAAAACGTTATTTCCGCCGTTTCCTTGGATAGGTTCAATGATAAGACAAGCGATATTGTCATTTGAACCTAATTGAATAAATTGTTCCAAGTCAAAATATTGATTAGGCTCTGTATTCGGTTCAAATTCTGACATGACACTAGCAGGGGTCGGAATTTTTAAAGAACCATCAATATTGACATGGAAATCTTTAATCCTAAAAGCATTACCAGAAATTTGCGCTGTGGCTAAAGACTGACCATGATGAGCCAGAAAGAAAGAGATAACTCCTGAACGCCCTGTTGCTTTTTGCGCGATGCGAATTGCACATTCAACTGCCCCAGAACCGGAAACATCACGCAACCATATTCTATCAATGCCCTCTGGAGTATGTTTAACTAATTTAGCCAAAATATATTGCGACATTTCATGGGTATAAGCTGAACTTAGATGTGTACACCTATCGATCTGCTGTTTTAATTTTTCTGTTATTCTGCGATTAGTGTACCCAAGTGGAAGGTTAAATGTTCCCGAAGCTGCATCAATATACTTTTCACCATCTATTTCCAAGTAAGGACCATTACCAACAAAGCGAGAAAGCATATCTTCAAACCGTTTTCCATTTTCCATCATTTCATTACCTTAGCTAATCATTTTTAACTACAAGAAAGCACAATAATCTTTAACAGGTAAGAGAATATTTACTAAAAATTAATTTAGATCAACAAAGAACATATAAAAACCCAAAAAACATTTAAAAAATTAAAGTATTTTGTATAAAATACATTATTATTTTGAATGATTTACTAATGGCATGCAGAACTGCTGATCTATCGGGTTATGACAAGAAATTCTGTTAGAAATCCTGCAAAACTATACCGAAAATCTCTCATCTTCCGACTTTTGCGCTGATGATAAGAGCATTTATATCTCTCGCGGCTATTTTTTGACAGCCGATAAAATGTCATGAAAGATTCTCGATAATTTCTGATTTGCCAGAAACAGTGTGCTTTTTTCATACTGAGAAGATAGTCAGACTCTCAACTAACATTAAAATACCCACACAAGCTAGTCGGTTTACACCGGTGAATAGCTCGTATAAAGTTCAGACTTTAAAAAAAGTAAAGGGTTCTGTCCGTGCGCGATCCTTGAACACACCGACTACCAGCAGGATTTCTGATGTATCCAAGATCTTTGGTCGTACTAAGAAATTAATTGTACTGAGCTTATTTGCCAATAAAACCACCACCATTTATTAAAATATCAAAAGAACACACATGCGAAATTACATTCTTCTACTACTTAGCCTGGCGCTTTTTGGACCTTTGGGCGTCGATGTATTCCTGCCTACAGTCCCTGCCATCGCCGAGGATTTTAAAGTTAACAATGAAGTTATTCAGTCAACGATTTCTTTGTTTTTATTAATTATGGGGCTAGGCCAATTAGTCGCCGGACCACTAGTAGATAAATTCGGCCGTCGGCCAGTGGCCTTAACGGGTATCACCTTATATATCATCGGTTCTGTGATTGCTGCGCTTTCTACTTTTCCCGAAATTTTTATTGCCGCGCGAGTTATTCAAGGATGCGCTGTCTGCTGTACCAGTGTCGTCTGTATTAGCGGTGTGCGTGATCGCCTAAATGGTGATGAGGCGGCCAAAGCCTATGGATTTATTAACGGTACGCTAAATATCGTTCCTGCTCTCGCGCCGTTACTTGGCGGTATTCTGGCCGAAATGTTCAACTGGCGCGCGCCATTCTGGTTTTTGACTTGCTACTCGGTTATTACACTATTGATCATTGCTACCTGGTTACCAGAAACGCGCCCTGCCAACACCAAACCAATTCGCGGGCTACCGCTAAAGCAATATTTTCAAATCCTTAGCAATGCCCAGTTTATGCATTTTGCCTTAGTGAATGCCGGCGTTATGGGAATAGTCGTTACCTATGTGTCATTTGCGCCAACAGTACTGATGATCGAAGGCCATGTTTCGCCGTTAGCATTTTCATTAATTTTTGGCGGCAACGGATTCTGGACGATGATCGCCTTCCTAACCGCAACGAAAATCATTCCCCGAATTGGCCGCCCTTCCTGCCTGCTGTTAGGCGCAATTCTAATGGCGCTGGCTAGCCTGGCTCTGTTCTCTGGTATCCACTTGCTGCCAAACGCCGTCAGCTATCACTGGTTAAGCTATATGTTGCCGGTCTCTTTAGCCTGCACAGGTATGGCATTCGTTATGGGGCCTGCGACCAGTTATGCACTGGAACCTTATTCTGAGGAAGCCGGCGTCGCTTCCGCACTGATAGGATTCGTCCAGATGGCTATCGGCTCCGCCCTATCGCTCATCGCTATGGCGTTACCCTTTTCGCTCAAACAGTCACTCGTGTTAGTCATGCTACTCGGCACCACACTAATCCTGTCAGCACATATAGTCAGTCGTAACCTGAAAGGACGGGTAGTTTCACTAGAATCTTAAAATATCCGTCAAACACCTAATCCCATCATCTGCATCAGTTGCTGTGCTTGCTGAATCGCCTCCTGGCGATTCGCAATCCCTAGCTTCTGATACAGATTCCGTATATGCGTCTTGATCGTTGTCGTCGCTACATCTAACTCTGCGGCAATCTGATCGTTGCTATAGCCTGAGTAAATTAATCCCAACACCTGCCATTCACGCTGCGTAAGCGGACTATTGCGAATAAGCTCTGGAACATCAGGATGCGTTAGCAACTGTGTGACAAAACTTTCATCAAAATGGGCGAATTTATGACGATGTTGACGGTTGATATCCCGCAAAATACGCTGCGCCCGATGCAACTCCAGTTCAGACAAGGTATTGAGTTGAATAAGCTGACGTAGCTGTTGGGCCATCAACTCACCTTCAATGACAAAATGGCTGATAAATCCTGTGCGGTTAGCCAGAGACAATGCCTCAATGAGTGCGCTCTGCGCTTCGCTTTTGCGTCCGATATGCCAGTAAAGCAAGTTACACAACAGTAAATTACGGTTCAGATCGCTAATTAATTGCAATTTTCTCGCATGTTGATTCAGTGTATCCAAAATGGACTCAGCCTCATCATACAAACCAAGCAGAATCTGAGCGCGAGCAATATTGCGCCACTGACCCTGATTAAAATGATTACTGACGCTTTCCGGCCGCTCGGTCTGCGTCAACCACCGAATAGCGGCGCTTTTGTCGTCCATATTCTGCCAAATGATGACTCTCAGTTTGTCAGTATTCGTGCGCCAGTCTCTGTGATACTGCCCATTATTTAACAGGTTTTCACAACGCGCCAGATAACGGCGGGCGTTATCAATATCTCCTCTGGTCAAAGAACATTTAGCCAACTGGGTTAGACACTGCAACTGCTGTTGAGGTTGGAAGTTAGACAACACTTCCAACCCACGACGCGCTGCATCTTCGGCTTCATCGAGACGAGACCAGCACCACAAAAGCTGTGAACGAATACGCAACAAAAATTCATGCATCGGCAACTGTTCCAAATGCTGTTCACGAATCAATTCAAATGCTTTGTTCTGCGTCTCATAAGCGGTCTGCAAATATCCCTGAGCCAGTAAAATCTCACTTTGCTGCAACAGCGCCCACAACGCATAGTGGTGAACATGGAAACGACGCGCAAGCTGCTCAGTTTGTTGCATCCGCGTCAAGGCATCAGCCAACTCACCTCTACAATGCAATACTTCGCCTTCCACGGAGGTCGCAACAATACAACTGTATTCATTCTGAGGAAGCAGTGCCGCCAAAGCTTGTTTCGCCAACTTATCCGCCATCTCCGGCTTGCCGCTGTTCATCGCCACCTGAGCTCGTAAAGCGTCAAATTCAGCCAGTAGATCCGGTTCAATCGCGATTTGTTTCTGTTGTAGCGCCTGTTCCGCCTGATTTAACAGTGTATTGACCTCTGAATAACGATGTTGGCTTTGGGCCAGCCAAGCCTGGAGCAGCACCAGACGCGGACTCTCCAATAGCTGTTCATAAGGCAGCGCATTCATACACTCTTCCAACAGAGATAATTCACTATGGTTAAACAGCGACCAAGCATGCTGCAACAAAATATCGCGTAGCATGGCAGTATCACCCGCGGCTAAAGCATGATGAATCGCCTCGCCCGGATACCCTTGCGCCAGCCAACCTTCTGCGGCTGCACGGTGCAACTCCGGCAATTGCAACGCCATTTCCCACTGACAGCGTTGACGTAGAAATGAAGCAAAAAGCGGATGAAAGTTAAACCATTCGCCAGAGTCATCCATGCGCTGGATAAACAACCCTTGACGTTCGGTTTCTTCGAGACGCTGCTGACCATTCTCTTCGCCGGTTAGACGAACAATCAAACCATCATTCATGGAGCGTAAGATAGAGCTGCGCAACAAAAATTCGCGCGTTGGACTATCCACCTGATTGAGTACCTCATCCACCAAATAATCGGAAAGATGGCTGGCATTAATGCCCGACAAGCGTTTAGCCGATAGTTCAGCGGCATCACACGACTGCCGCGCTGAAAGCGCGATAAGCTGGAGCGCCGTTGCCCAACCCGCGACTTCATTGCATAGGCGCTTACAATCGTCGGCATCAAGGGATGTGGTTAAACGCTTATCAAAAAATTGCTGTGTTTCTTGATAATCAAAAGCCAGTTGCTGACTGTCAATTTCCAGCAATTGCTCACGCACGCGCAGATTAGCCACCCCAAGAGAAGGCAGATTACGCGATAAGATGGTTAACGTCAGATTCTCAGGCTGATGACGCAGGAAAAACCGCATCGCCTCATGAATAACGTTATTTACAATCAGATGGTAATCATCAATCACCAAGAAAATAGGCCGCCGCCACTCACTCAGTTCAATAAATAATTGAGCGAAAAGCGCGGGTAAATTGGCATATTGATGTTTTTGGGCCAACACTTCACTTTTAACACAGTGCCCCTGCGTCGCCTGCTGCAACGCCGCGATAAGATAGCTGGCAAAACGTTCCGGCTGATTATCGCTCTCATCCAGAGAATACCATCCCAGACTATCCTGCCCGGCAGCCCACTGAGAGACCAATGTGGTTTTGCCGTAACCAGCGGGGCTAGTTATTAGCACAAGACGATAGTTAGACGACTCATTCAGTCTGACTAACAGGCGTTTACGCAAGACCGTATTATTCAGACGAACAGGACGACTCAGTTTTGATGGGATAAGCATTAATTTCCGTAATTTCCGTGCCCAAATAAGAAGCAATAAGTGAAACCTGCGCCGGAACCATGAATAATATTAGTTAGATGATTTATTTCACGGTCCGTAATAACGTCATCAATCAGCCCAACCAAATTTAGTGAAATAGATGGCTTTTGCAAATATGTTTGCGAACCCCATAGCATTAAGTTGCGCACCCTATCACATTCCTGAATAGCAAATTCCATTTTCTACGTATAAGTTTTGGAAGCGATTGGCAAATTCACCTCATCAGTTCTCAACAAGAAAGTGGACTCAACGGGCGCAAAAATGATGCGAAATAAGGTTATTGGCTACGCCCTTCTACTCCTCCCTGACTAATACCTCTCCAGGATGATGCTTTAGATCTTGAGAGCATTCAGCATAGTGTCTAAATTTTCCTTTTCAGTTACAGGATGAAGACTCCATGCAACAGTCAAGATTAGATAAAGCCCAGTTTCAGGCTGCGCTGACACGTCAATGGCAGCGCTTTGGCCTCGGATCAGCACAGGAAATGACCCAGCATCAATGGTGGCAAGCCGTTAGCGCAGCGCTGTCAGAATTGTTGCCCGCATGCCCTGTCATCAACCATACCGACCAACAACGCCATGTGAACTACATCTCTATGGAGTTTCTGATTGGCCGTTTGACCGCAAACAATCTGCTTAACCTTGGTTGGTATGAAGACGTTCAGGCTTACCTGGCAGAAGAAAATATCGTTCTAAGCGATCTTCTGGAACAGGAAACCGACCCCGCTTTAGGCAACGGTGGATTGGGACGGCTTGCCGCCTGTTTTCTCGACTCTATGGCAACCGTCGGTCAGTCGGCAATTGGCTATGGTCTGAATTACCAATACGGCCTGTTCCGCCAATCCTTTGAACAAGGGCAACAAATTGAAGAACCAGACAATTGGGAACGAGAATCCTATCCCTGGTTCCGTCACAACGCTCAGTTAGATGTTGAGGTGAATTTTGGCGGCAAAATCGTCATAACAGATGATGGACGCGAAACCTGGGCGCCTGAATTCACCTTGATTGGAGAAGCTTGGGATCTACCGGTCATTGGTTATCGCAATGGTGTTACTCAACCATTACGCCTGTGGCAAGCAACCCATGCTGCGCCATTTGATCTCGACAAATTCAACGCCGGACAGTTTCTGGCGGCGGAACAGCAAGGTGTTGAAGCCGCTAAGCTAACGAAAGTTCTCTATCCGAATGATAATCATCAAGAAGGCAAACGCCTGCGCCTGATGCAACAATATTTTCAGTGCGCCTGCTCCGTCGCAGATATCCTGCGTCGCCATCATCTGGCGGGCCGCAAAATAGAAGATCTGCCTAAGTATGAAGTTATCCAGCTTAACGATACCCATCCAACGATTGCCATCCCTGAAATGATGCGCATTCTGCTGGATAAACACCAGATGAGTTGGGAAACCGCATGGGAGATAACCAGCCATACCTTCGCCTATACCAACCACACCCTGATGCCAGAAGGTTTGGAACGCTGGGACGAGGATCTGGTCAGCCACTTGCTGCCACGCCATTACAGCATCATTAAAGAAATTAACTACCGGTTTAAAAAGCTGGTGGATACAACCTGGCCTGGCGATCAAGCCGTATGGGAAAAATTAGCTGTACATTATGACCATCAGATACGGATGGCGAATCTTTGCGTCGTCGCGGGCTTTGCCGTAAATGGGGTAGCCGCGCTGCACTCACAACTCATCGTTAAGGATCTGTTTCCTGAATACCATCAACTATGGCCGAATAAGTTTCTCAACGTGACCAATGGCGTTACCCCACGTCGCTGGCTTAAACAGTGTAATCCGGCACTGTCAGGACTGCTTGACCGGACGCTTAATCGCGAATGGGTTAACGATCTTAATGCCCTTAAGGCGCTTGAACCTTATGCAGATGACGCCGCTTTCCGCGAAGAGTACCGAGCTATCAAACAAGGCAATAAGATCCTGTTATCCAATTACGTTAATAAAGTGATGGGGCTCAAGCTAGACCCAAACGCCATTTTTGATGTGCAAATTAAACGCTTGCATGAATATAAACGCCAGCATCTGAACCTGTTGCATATCCTATCGCTCTATAAACAAATTCAGGAAAATCCGGCGCTGGATATCGTGCCACGTGTATTCCTCTTCGGCGCAAAAGCCGCGCCTGGCTACTATTTGGCAAAAAACATTATCTCTGCGATTAATCAGGCTGCGGAGAAAATTAACAACGATCCGATCGTTCGTGATCGCATCAAGATCGCTTTTATCCCCGATTACAAAGTTTCTGTCGCAGAACTCATGATACCGGCTGCCGATGTTTCAGAACAAATCTCCACAGCCGGCAAAGAAGCTTCCGGTACCGGCAACATGAAACTGGCACTGAATGGCGCGCTGACTATCGGCACCTTAGACGGAGCAAATGTTGAAATTGCCGAGCAGGTAGGAGATGACCACATCTTCATTTTCGGGCATACCGTAGAAGAAGTGAAAGCCTTAAAAGCTGCCGGTTATGACCCACTGAAATTACTCCAAGAAAATCAGCACCTGGACAACATCCTCAAGGCGCTGGCTAGCGGCGAGTTCAGCTATAGCGATAAGCGAGCATTCGATATGCTGCTGCATAGTTTGATTGAAGGTGGCGATCCTTATCTGGTGCTAGCTGATTTTGCCTCCTATTGTGATGCACATAAACGGATCGATATCTTGTACCGCGATACTCAACATTGGACACGTAGCGCCATTCTGAATACCGCCCGAATGGGCATGTTCAGCTCTGACCGAACAATCCGTGATTATCAACAACGCATCTGGCAAGCAAGCCGATAAGGAAAAATCATGGAGGAGAAGAGCCTCGATCATTTAGCGACCGAGGCTGGCATTGTCGCCAGCTACATTAATGCTTATGGCAAGCCGCAAGCGATTCCAACGGAAACCCGACATCGCTTGTTGGATGCGATAAGCGTAAACAAACCGGCCAACGCGCCGGTTTCACCCTTGCCGACAGTAAAAGTTTTTACTCAAGGTGAACACTTCACTCTCACTCTGAAAGATGAAGAGCACTATCAATGGCAGATACAAACTGAGCAAGGAGAGGAATTTCAAGGATATTGCTGCCGTCAGCTAACGCTGCCTGACACGCTCGCTTTGGGATACCATCGCCTCACTTTGACACAAGAAAACCAATGCTGGTCTATGCAGATTATCGTGGCGCCTAAACGTTGCTACGAACCAGATGCTCTGCTAAAGGGAGAAAAACTCTGGGGCGCCTGTGTGCAACTCTATACTCTGCGCTCAGAAAATAATTGGGGAATCGGCGATTTTGGCGACCTGAAACACATGCTGAAAGAGATAGCAGCACGCGGAGGCGCCTTCATCGGGTTGAACCCGTTGCATGCGCTGCATCCAACCATGCCAGAAAGCGCCAGTCCTTATAGCCCCTCTTCACGCAACTGGCTCAATGTGATTTACATTGATGTTAATCAGGTTGAAGATTTCAAACACAATGAAGAGGCACAGAAATGGTGGCAAACAGCGACCACTCAACGCATGTTACAGGATGCCCGTAACGCGGAATGGGTGGATTACACCACAGTTATGGCGTTGAAAATGGCAGCATTGCGTCTGGCACATCAACAATTCAGCACCCGCCCAGAACATGATTCGCCAAAAACCGCTTTCCGCCAATTTGTCACTCAGGGTGGCGAGTGTCTCTACTATCAAGCCGCCTATGATGCTCTGCATTGCCAGCTATATGTTGAAGATAACTCTTGTTGGGGCTGGCCGGTATGGCCGGAAAAGTATCGCGATCCGCATGGTGAAGCGGTACAAACATTTTGCCAATCTCACCCGCAAGAAGTGGAATTTTTCCTCTGGCTACAATGGCTGGCCGATACTCAACTTGCAGACTGCTTTACACAAAGCCAAACAAGCGGCATGCCTATTGGCATTTACCGTGATTTGGCTGTTGGCGTGGCCGAAGGAGGATCGGAAACCTGGTGCAATCGGGAGGTCTACTGCACCAAAGCATCAGTGGGAGCGCCACCGGATGCTCTGGGACCACTAGGTCAAAACTGGGGCCTACCGCCAATGAATCCTCATGTTTTGCAAACTCAGGCTTACCGACCATTTATTAATCTGCTGCGCACAAATATGACTCACTGCGGCGCCTTACGCATTGACCACGTTATGTCGATGCTCAGGCTTTGGTGGATTCCCTATGGTGAAACTGCCGATAAAGGAGCATATGTACACTACCCGGTTGATGATCTGATGGCAATTCTGGCATTAGAAAGTCAACGCCATCGCTGTCTGGTCATTGGTGAAGATTTGGGTATTGTGCCGGAAGAGATTGTGGGCAAACTGCGCGATGGCGGAGTCTATTCTTATAAAGTGCTCTACTTTGAGCGTCATGGCAATGGGGAATACCGTGCACCGGAGGATTACCCGATACAAGCAATGGCGACCATCACCACGCATGATTTACCTACCTTGCGTGGATTTTGGCAAAGCGACGATTTGACACTTGGGGAATCACTCAAGTTATATCCTGATAAAAACCTGCTGCAAGGGTTACATACCGACCGTCAAGCTAGCAAACAAGGGTTATTAGCAGGCTTACATCGCTACGGCTGTATCCCGGAACATATCGGTGACACAGCAAAAGAGGTTGCCATGTCACCGGTAATAAACCAAGGGTTACATCGTTACATTGCCCACAGTGCCTGTGCGCTGTTAGGGTTGCAACCCGAAGATTGGCTGGATATGGATAAACCGGTCAATATTCCAGGTACGATAATGGAATACCCTAACTGGCGGCGTAAACTGAATACCACATTGGAAACTCTGTTCGATGATGATCATGTCAACCAATTACTGAAAGATGTGGATAGATGCCGTAAAAAAGCAGGAAAGGATACACCCAATGGATTTCAAGATGCATCGCGACGGCAAGGGAGCGAATCCCCAGGAGCATAGCGAACTATGTGACCGGGGTGAGTGAGTGCAACCAACAAAGAGGCAACTTGAAAGATAACGGGTATAGAGATTAAATGCCGTAACGCCCATTTTCCCTCCTAAGGCGTTATCCTTTCTAGCTCAATAACGCTGATAAACTGATAATCTTCAAGGGTGGTTTTAATCTTAACCATCCTTGAGATTGCTGAGTTTTCACCAATGATAAATACAGTGGTTAAGAAAAGCCGCTTTTTGTCTGTCAGTATGGTTTTAAAAGCTGGAAAAGAGGCCAAGCTAACCACGAAAAAACAGGTGAAAACTTTAATCATCAAAAGTAAAAAGAATTGATTAAGGATTTTCAAAAGCGGGTCAAAAATCCGATACCATACTGACATTAGAGGAGAAAACATCAGAAAAAACAGGTTTTAAATTGATTAAACAAGGTGGAAAAAATGACAGTGTTAACCCAATAACAAGAGTATACCTTATCAAAACATTTAATCGCACTAACCGCACTAACCGCATTAACCGCATTAACCGCATTAACCACATTAACCACATTAAACCAACTTGCTTAAATAAAAGATTTTGCCTGACTGCAACAAGTTTACGAAAAATCAGAGTCTATAATTGTAGAAAACCGAGAGGCATTTAGATTAACCCCAAAAAGCAAAAATGTTTAGCAGTATTAAAAATGACTCAAGAAATTAGCGTTAATCCTAATACCACTAGCTAATCTGTACCCTCACTGGTTTTAAACCTAGAAAATCAAATACAAAAAAGGGGAAAACGAGAAAACCTAAATATCAGTTTAATGAAAACAAGGACATTAAATACGGTTCAGAAAATGTAAAAACCATTAAACCTACCACAGTTAATCAATAAAAATCATTTATTAAACAGATTTCCAATTAAAAAAACAACCTGTAAGAATGAAAACCACAGCTCAAGCTTATCATGTTTTTAATATTGTTTTTTTACTTACACTTCCATTTTATCGGTGATTAACCAGATAAGGATTAAGAAAATAAGCACCTCATTAATGCCAGCTTTTTAAAAGGTATAGGGTGACTGAGAATAACCTATTCCTGGCTATGTTTAAACATTTATACCCTATGGTTTCAAGATGCATCGCGACGGCAAGGGAGTGAATCCCCGGGAGCATAGCAAACTATGTGACCGGGGTGAGCGAGCGCAGCCAACAAAGCAGCAGCTTGAAAGATAACGGGTATATCAGCCATACTACCCCTCACTTACTGTATATTTACCTAACCAACCATGACTATTTAAAAACACAAACAGATAGAGATTAAACATTTCACTCAACAGACTGATTTAACACAACGAATCAAAATTTTCATTAGCGTAATTAATTACATTTAGTCGAAATTCACTAACCATTAACCGAGAGTTGAAAATAAATAATCACGTAAAATAACATTAATAGAATAGATTGATATTCAAGTATTTTTCCACCAGCATTTTACAAAAAAAACCAATAAAAAATGCGATAAAGAAAAGATAAAACGATTAATTTAGCAAGATTTAAATGCTAAAAAAGATTTACCCTAAAAAATATCAATGGTATCTCTATACTATCAAGTTATATCATTAGTGATTTATAAAAGCAGAATAAAGGGTTGATGATTTATAAAAACCCACAGAATTGTCAGTAAAACAATATTTGTAAAACAATGTTGGGAAAACAGTGTCAGTCAAAATAAATCGGATATGATTAACGTTCGTTTAAACGTAAAACCACGATATATCATAATGTTTAAATTTAGCAAAAAGCTGATATCCAAAAGATAAAAAACGATTAAAACCAGATACCGATTAAAATCATACGTTAAAAAAATAACTTTTAATCACAGTTTAAAACCTGCTCTGGTTTTATGGAGATTTCAATTAAAAGCTCTAGCATTAAGCTGGTTCTTTTTCTGATTAAGAATACCCTCCTCAACTTTAACAATATTTTCCGGTGAATATTTTTTTAGCCCTTCCAGCTCATGACGGTGAAAACGCAGGTGGGTACCAAATTCTTCGCGAAAACGGTGATAACAGGCCAGAATGCGTTGCTTTTTCTCTAGGGTGTAACCCTGTTTAAAAAACAGGGTAATTGAGAGACCCAGGCGAGAAACAGTCAGCCCATCGCCATTGAGGAAGGTAAACACGGTCAGTTGTGATTTCAACTGGGTAAAGTAATCTACAGTTTCCATCATTTTCTCCGTAAATTATGAAGCGGTGGATAATCTGTTATTCCCACATATTTTCCGCTTCCCGTATCAGATGCCATACGGTTGTGCCCGTCTCTGCGCCTTCAACATCAAAAGCCGTCGCCCCCTGAGCAAAGAAGTACTGCTGACCCGGCAGGCTATCGGTTTGCCAGATCCCGCTGACCAGTGCCGGATGGTTACTTCTCAAAGGCGTCACCTGTAGCGGTCCCCGGTCATAACGGGCATACCAGGCTTGTGTGGAAGTTGAATTAAAATGACCTTCACCATAGAAGTGCAATGAATGGCCTTCACGAGGTATCACCCGGATCGGACGTATCAGTTGGTTAATGGCAAAATAACTCTCCGGGACACTGCCCGGTAACGGTGTTAAGTCCGGGTATTGACCGGCCCGGATCATCAGACCATTGGAATAAGGCGTAATCACCACATCCGGGTAGAGGTGGCGGGCCAGCACATGACGTATCCAGAATTCCCCACCCAGTCGGTTTACAAATCGTTTGGACAGCACGGTGATCCAGTTAATGCCACGGATGGAGTGTCCATATTGTAACTTTGCTGTATGAACCGCAGAATTAACCTGCAATGCAGGGTAACGTTGCGCTAGCTGGTATTCTAAGGGAAAGTAGTCATAGAAGTCGTTGGGTAAGACCAGACAATAACCACAATCCCCACTGTCCGGTTCGAGTTGTTCACACAGAAAATCTAGCCAAGCCATAAACCGGGTCATGCCCTCTTGTTCCTTTAGATAATCCCAGGGCAGCACCAGACTCAGGTAAGAGCTATCATCGTCACCATCAGTTTCTCGGGAATCCAGATAATGCATCAGATAGCGGGGAGCTTCATAGAGATTTCTAGCGTCACTAACATCCCAGCTAGAAAGCTGGTTTTTTTTCTGATTAAGAATACCCTCCTCAACTTTAACAATATTTTCCGGTGAATATTTCCTTAACCCTTTTAGCTCGTGACGATGAAAACGCAGTTGAGTACCAAACTCTTCGCGAAAACGCTGGTAGCAAGCCAGAATGCGTTGCTTTTTCTCCTGGGTGTAACCCTGTTTAAAAAACAGGGTGATAGAAATCCCAAGACGAGAAACAGTCAGTCCATCGCCATTGAGGAAAGTAAACGCGGTCAGTTGTGATTTCAACTGGGCAAAGTAATCTACAGTTTCCATCATTTTCTCCGTAAATTATGAGGCAGTGGATAATCTGTTATTCCCACATGTTTGCCGCTTCCCGTATCAGATGCCATACGGTTGTGCCCGTCTCTGCGCCTTCAACATCAAAAGCCGTCGCCCCCTGAGCAAAGAAGTACTGCTGACCCGGCAGGCTATCGGTTTGCCAGATCCCGCTGACCAGTGCCGGATGGTTACCTTTCAAAGGGGTCACTTGCAGCGGTCCCCGGTCATAACGGGCATACCAGGCTAGGGTGGAAATATCATCAAAATGACCAGCGCCATAAAAATGCAATGAATGGCCTTCACGAGGTATCACCCGTATCGGACGTATCAGTTGGTTAATGGCAAAATAACTCTCCGGAACACTGCCCGGTAGCGGTGTTAGGTCCGGGTATTGACCGGCCCGGATCATCAGACCATTGGAGTAAGGCGTAATCACCACATCCGGGTAGAGGTGGCGGGCCAGCACATGACGTATCCAGAATTCCCCACCCAGTCGGTTTACAAAGCGTTTGGACAGCAAAGTGATCCAGTTAATGCCACGGATAGAATTCCCATACTGTAATACCGCAGTATGAACCGCAGAATTGACTTGCAGGGAGGGATAACGTTGCGCTAGCTGGTACTCTAAGGGAAAGTAGTCATGGTAATCTCTGGGGATAACTAGGCTGTAGCCACAGTCCCCACTGTCCGGTTCGAGTTGTTCACATAGAAAGTCCAGCCAGCCCATAAACTGGGTCATACCCTCTTGCCCTTTTAGATAATCCCAAGGCAGTGTGAGGCTTAGGTAAGAGCTACCATCGTCACCATCAATTTCTCGGGAATCTAGATAACGCATCAGATAGCGAGGGGCTTCATAGAGATTTTTGGCGTCACTGACTACCCAACTAGAAAGCTGGTTTTTTTTCTGATTCAGAATACCTTCTTCCACTTTGGCAATATTTTCCGGTGAATATTTTTTTAATCCCTTCAGTGAATGACGATGAAAACGCAGGTGGGTACCAAATTCTTCGCGAAAACGGTGATAACAGGCCAGAATGCGTTGCTTTTTCTCTAGGGTGTAACCCTGTTTAAAAAACAGAGTAATCGAGAAACCCAGACGAGAAACAGTCAGCCCATCGCCATTGAGGAAGGTAAACGCGGCCAGTTGTAATTTCAACTGGGCAAAGTAATCTGAAGTATTCATATTCTCTCCGTTAATTTATGAAGCGGTGGCGAATGTCACACTCGCCAATATTGCCAGGACGGCGGCTAACGCGGCGGCGCTAACTGCGGCGGCGGCAGCTAAAATTTCCACCAGTGCAATCAATGCGGCAGCGACGGCAAGGGTGACCAGGATTACAACGGCAACGCCGGCAATAATCACCACCATTTCCAGCATGCCTTCCCCCACCTCTTTCAATATTTGCATCCAGCTAATGTTTTTCAGCTCTTCCAGGGTGATATCTGAGCCTTGTTGCACAGTCTGCCACCGGACTTTTATCTCACTCTCCGTCCAGGTCACGATTTTCCCCGTTTGTTCACTGACCCAGGAAAACGCGTAGCTGACTTGATGAGTGACCGGATCAATAATCTCTTCACACACCCACTTGCCGGCTTGATTGAACCAGGCACCAAACTGAGCAAGGAGTTCGCGGGTACTGTCGCGGACATAATTCAACCCATTTTCGGCCAGACCCGCCACCTCCTGCCCGAGGACAACCCAGTCTTCATAGCTGGGTAAAAAAGACCAACGGGAAGTGCTGAGCAACGGTGGATTTTTTGTCAAGGGCTGCGGAATGGTCCCCGGCACACCCTCTGCGGGAGGGGTGGGTAAAGCTCCATCATCAGGCGGCGAACCCGGTGGCAGCGGGGCCAGTGGGATGGGGTTTTTATAGTGTTGGGAACCGGGTTGATAATGTTTTCGCCACGCTTCATCGTACTGCTTTTGCTCCTCAGTGCGATTATCTATGACACGCATCACCCCAAAGCGTTTTTCTGTCGCAATCTGGATATAATCTTTTTCTTGATCGTCAGAGAGATCATCCCCCGGAAATTTCACCTCAATCAACATCTTTAGATTATCAGGGTGCACAGAACCATCAAAGTAGGTGGCACTTCTGCCCGGCCAGCGAAGAGCCTCATCTCTAACCAGAATAATGTCGGGCCGACGGATACTAACAACACCAAATTTCTCCGCGTCTTCGGCAGAAGGCCGGGCAAACGGATTACTAGATTGCGGTAAATTATCACCATAACGCTGCTTAGAGATTTGGCTGGTCGCCAACATGGGTAAAGGGACATCCTGCTCTCCTCTGATAGCAAACACCACTTCCGCTTTATAGGGCCATAGAAAGTTATGCTTAAGCTCCTCAACCTTAATCAACCCACTCATAATGACTTGATTAAGAAAGCGAATAGCCCCCAGTTTGGTAATAATCATTGCCGGCAGGCGCAGAGCGTATTCGGCTTTTCTCGCCAGATAACAGGGATCTTCATCAGCAGGAAAGACCCCTATTTCCATCGTACAGGTGATTGATGTGACAGCCGGGCACATCTTGCCGTTGTTGGATATTGCCATACTTATTCCTCCGTAAATTCCATAACATGCTCTACCGGTGTGTTATCACTGGCCTGATATAAGGTTTGCTTCGGTTTAGGTGGGGTTTCCGGTGAACTCAGTTGCAGATTTTCTTCTGCCGCACTCTGTACCGTCATCGTTCTGCCCAGCGCGTCAGTTTTACCCGGGATGACCTGACCATCGCCAGTGGTAATGGTGTAGGGGACATCCACCAACGGCTTATCGCTTTGCTCGCTGAGCAGGGTATAGCGGGCGGAGTAGTCAAACAGCGCACCGGCGGATTTCTTGCCGGTGATATGGTCGGTCATCGTGATGCTGACCCCTTCGATACGGATATTGCCCATTGGGTCAATGACTATCTGCCCGCCGGCGTTCCCAATGATGATTTGCCCGCTTTCAGAGTGCACTGTGATATGTTTACCCACGGTGATTTGCTGGTTATCGGCGATGTTCAGTTGATGACCTTTACCAATGGAAACGGCTTGCTGACCTTTAATGGTCACCGTCTGATTTTGACCCACTTCAAGCGTCTGGAAGCCCTGCACGGCTTCATCATCATCGTTTTTAATTATCGCCGTGCGGTTATGCGCCACATCTGTTTTCTGGTCATTACCTATCTGCGCGGTTTTATCCCAGAGGATCTGCGTTTTCATATCCCGTTGAGCATGAATAAACACTTCCTCGCTTCCTTTGGCATCCTCAAAGCGCAGTTCATTAAATCCCTGTCCCCCGTGAGTCCGGGTTTTAAAGGTGGTACGGGTTTTCTCCAGCGGCAAATTAAGCGGCGGGCGGTTGAGGCCGTTATAGGTACACCCCGTCACAATCGGGCGGT
>NZ_JAZGJN010000215.1:0-24028 GCF_038085095.1 Photorhabdus sp. P32
TTAAATTTATTAATAAATTTAATGATGTTGTTGTTAAGATTTGCTGTTGTACCGCGTTTATCATCGATAACTTTTTTGTAAAAGTGGGGGATGTAAAATGTACTTTAGCCGGGGAAAGACCCCTTTTACTGACTGAGGTCTTTTTAGTACAGGCAGCGATTTTTACTCTCTATATCATTGAGAGTGAAATAAAAAATTTAATGCTTAATAAAACAAGATCAGTATTAACCCCATCTTTTTAATAAAAAAATAAGATATTTTCACTGATATTAATTTATCATGAAAATTATAGAAAAATAAAACAAGATCACAGTTAAACAATAAAATGAATTAAATGACCTTAATTGACAAAATTATAAAACCCTACTATACAAATTAATGTAATGATTACCAATATTACTAATTGATACTTTACCTAAATTCCCATTGTCTATAACGCTTTTATTTCAAAAAAAGTAATTTAAGCTATTATAGAAAAAATTCTCAAATATAAATAATAACCTCTATAAATCAGGCTATTGCGGTAGCTATGTTCATAAATCAGTACCAATAAAAAAGTCAAAACCGTTTCTCTCTCTTTTTAATGTAAATAATATACAAAGGAAAAAATCATGGCTATAACTCCTGAACAAATCGCTGTTGACTATCCTATTCCTGCTTATCGGTTTATTGTTTCGATTGGCGATGAAAAAATCCCATTTAATAGCGTTTCTGGGCTTGATGTTAATTATGATGTTATTGAATACAAAGATGGCATTGGTAATTATTACAAAATGCCGGGGCAACGTCAGGCGATCAAAGTTACCCTCCGCAAAGGAGTATTCGCCGGTGATACGAAACTTTTTGACTGGATTAACTCCATTCAGCTTAACCAAGTTGAAAAAAAAGATATTTCTATTAGCTTAACCAATGAAGCAGGTACTGAAATTTTAATGTCTTGGAGCGTAGCAAATGCCTTTCCAACCTCATTAACCTCCCCTTCTTTTGATGCCGCCAGTAATGAAATTGCAATTCAGGAAATCACCCTGACAGCCGATCGAGTGACAATTCAAGCAGCCTAATCAGGCTGCCAATACGCCGACAAATAATCATCACAATGTATGACTCATCATTCTGCAATTCACGCAGAATATCACCTAATAATTGGAGGCAATATGCCAACGATACCAACCTATCCCGGCGTTTATATTGAAGAAGACGCTTCACTCGCACTCTCAGTCAGCTCGGGTGCAACAGCAGTGCCTGTTTTTGCCGTTGCGAATGACAATTCATTTTTACCCAAAGATGCCCCAGTCCGTATTAGTAACTGGCTGGATTATTTGACACTAAAAGGTGAGCAATTTGATCCTAAAAATATCGTTGATGTTTCACTGCGAGCCTATTTTATTAACGGCGGGGGATATGGCTATCTCATCAGAACTCAAGATTTAGAAAAACAGGTCCCAGTACTTGACAATGTGACATTACTGGTTGCCGCCGGAGAAACCATCAACAATGCCGTCAGCACACTTTGCCAACCGGGCAAAGGCTTATTTGCCATTTTTGATGGCCCAACGACCGCGTTAAAATCTGATGGCACATCCCGAGATAATTATGATCAAAACCCGTTCGCCGCCGTTTATTATCCCTGGCTAACGGCAGATTGGGCAACCAATACTCTCATTCCCCCAAGCGCCGCCATTGCCGGTATCTATTGCTCGGTTGATCGCTCCCGTGGCGTTTGGAAAGCACCCGCGAATGTCGTGTTACAAGGTGGGATGAAGCCGATATTTAAAGTTACCGATGATTTGCAGGGCGTCTATAACACCGGCAAAGCGATTAATATCATCCGCGAATTTCCGAATACTGGCGCCACAGTCTGGGGCGCTCGCACACTTGATGACAGTGATAACTGGCGCTATATCCCAGTTCGTCGCCTGTTTAACAGCGCAGAACGAGATATTAAAAACACCATGAGTTTCGCGGTCTTTGAGCCTAACAGCCAACCCACCTGGAAAGCCGTCCACCGGGCTATCAATAACTATCTCTATTCTCTCTGGCAACAAGGCGGACTGATGGGCGACAAAGCCGAACAAGCTTATTTTGTCCAAATCGGCAAAGGCATCACCATGACCGATGATGATATCAAACAAGGCAAAATGATTGTCAAAGTGGGTCTGGCAGCGGTTCGTCCAGCCGAGTTCATTATCTTGCAGTTCACGCAGGACATCGCACAATAATTGGAGGCAGCATGCCAACAACACCAACCTATCCCGGCGTCTATATTGAAGAAGATGCATCACTGGCGCTTTCTGTTAGTCAAGGAAATACCGCAATCCCGGTTTTCATTGGCCGTTTCTCACCTAAAAAAACCAGCACAACGCCACAAGCGACACGCGTTAGTAGCTGGCTGGATTTCACTCATTTATTTAATGTAGGTTGTATTACTTCAATAACAATCAAATCAACTGCGCCTACTCCACCGCCGCCGCCTCCTGAAAAAACGGATAACAATGCAAAAGTTGCCGCCATGACCGATATCGCTCCTGATGCAGACGATACCGGTACAGATTACACTTACGGGGTGACGGTCGGTACTTACACAACAAGCAGCGATGCTTTAAGACTTTATTTTCAGAACGGCGGCGGGCCCTGTTATATCCTACCCATTGCTAATACCGAAGATAGTACCACTCTGGCATTAATCCCCGAATTAATTAAGCAGGCTTTAGAAATCACCTTGATAGTTTGCCCTGAACAGGATTCTAGCTACCAAAGTCAAATATATAACAGCCTCACACCTTCATTACTGAATGCAGGCTACTTCCTGATCGCTGACAATCAGAATAAAACAACCGCCATCAGCGCTAATGTCGCATCACAAACTGCCACTTATTATCCTGCGGTGAGAGTCTCACAGCTTATTCAACCGGAAGAGAACTCGATAACCGTTTCAGGCTATGAAGATGCAACAACAAAACCGGATGTAGTCAAAAATCTGACGCAACTCAAAGAGAAGAACAAAAATGTCTACCAGCAGGCGGTTAATGCAATAAAGAACACAATAACATCCAATGGCAACATCATTCCTGCCAGCGCAGTGATGGCAGGCGTGTATTGTGCCACTGACGCCAGCCGCGGCGTCTGGAAAGCACCGGCAAATGTCGTACTTAGCGGGATTAGTGATGTGGCTGAACGGCTTACTGACGATGAACAAGGGGAGATGAATTCGAAAGGCATCAATGCTATTCGCTATTTCAGCCACAAAGGTTTTGTCGTGTGGGGCGCACGTACTCTGCAAAATAATGACAACTGGCGTTACATCCCGGTTCGTCGCTTATTTAATAGTGCAGAACGGGACATCAAAAAAGCCATGCAGTTCGCCGTCTTTGAACCCAATAGCCAACCCACTTGGGAACGAGTCCGGGCCGCCATTGACAACTATCTCCATCAACTCTGGCAACAAGGAGCACTAGCGGGAAACAAATCGCAGGAAGCCTATTTTGTTCAAATTGGCAAAGGTATCACCATGTCCGATGACGATATTAAACAAGGGAAGATGATCGTCAAAATTGGCATGGCGGCGGTACGCCCGGCTGAATTTATTATTCTCCAGTTTACCCAAAATGTAGCACAGTAACTTACTGAGGCGCGGCTCACCGCGCCTTTTTCAAACATTGAGGAGACGATCAATGGAGATAAACCAACCGGGTGTCACCGTAACCGAAAACCTGATCTCCCAGAAACAGAATAATCAATTTATTGGCATACCGGTTTTTATTGGCTATACCCTGCCTCCTATCAACAAAAACAGCAGCGATAAAACCGTCGTTAAATTAAATAGCCTGACCGATTTTACCCGGTCATTTGATGCATCAGGCTTAACGTACTATTCCGTGCGCCACTTTTTCGAAAACGAGGGTCAGCAAGCCTATGTGCTGTCAGTAGGTTCTCACAAACCCTTAGAAAACTTTTCGTCCTTGATTAAAGCACTACAACAGGATTGGGTGAAACAAGCTCTCGCTACAGAGAGCGAAATCACGCTAATTATTACTCCTGATACTATTCGCTTCAACCAGGCAAATGATCCCGATGCAAAATTAGATCTTTGGTTACAGTTTTGGCAATCCGTACTTAACCTTTGTAAGAGCCGGCGCGGCATCATGGGATTGTTAGATGCTCCAGATGACCCGGTACTGGCCGCCAAATGTTTAGCACAGTTTTCTTCCAATGATCGACAATGGGGCGCCATATATTGGCCGGGAATTAACAGTACCTATAAAGAAAACGGCCAACCTATTGTGCTTTCACCTACTGCGGCAGTGGCTGCCGTCATTCAGCGTAATGATAACCAGATGGCCGTCTGGCATGCGCCCGCGAACGTCGCATTAGCTAAAGTGGTAAGTCCAGTACGCTCTTATATTGAAGCCGATGCGCTCTTTAATCGGGATGGCGCCTCATTGAATCTGGTTCGCAGCTTCCCCGGCAAAGGCATTAAAATCTGGGGTTGTCGCACGCTGGAAAACACCCCCGGCTCTCCCTGGCGCTATATCCAAACCCGCCGTCTGGTTTCCTATATTGAAGCGCAGATGACCCAACTGGGCAGGGCTTTTGTCTTCGAGCCGAATAACGCCATCACCTGGATGAAGTTTAAAGGTCAAGCTTATAACTGGCTGCGTCAGTTATGGCTAAAAGGCGGACTGAGGGGCACCCAGGAAGATCAAGCATTTGAAGTCCTACTCGGCATTGATGAATCGATGAGCGAAGCAGATCTGCGAGCCGGGAAAATGATCATCAAGATCAAACTAGCCCTGTTAATTCCAGCGGAATTTATCGAGCTGAGTCTGACATTTGATACCCGTACCGGCGTCCCCCCGTTAAGTTAAACAGAGACAAAACATGAACAACCTCTACACCCCATCGGTGTCACACCGTTTTATCGCCAGTTTCCTGTTTAACAATATTCCTAGCCCACTGGATATTGCTTTTCAGCGTATATCAGGTCTCAGCCGTGAACTGCAAACCACCCAACACAGCCAAGGTGGGGAAAACGCCCGCAATACCTGGCTGGTGGAGAAGATCCAGCATGGCAGTTTGGTACTGGAACGCGGCGTGATGACAGTTACCCCACTGACTTTAGTCTTTGATCGCATCCTGCGTGGCGAAAAAGCGGTTTATGCCGATGTTGTCATCATGTTACTGAATGAAAATGCGTTACCGGCGGCAAGCTGGACATTAAGTAATGCCTTACCGGTTCGCTGGTCTACAAGTGACTTTGACGCCAATAGCAATGCCATTTTGGTGAACTCATTGGAACTACGTTATCAGGATATGCGCTGGTTAGGAGTGAAAATATGACTGTAGAAATTAAGGAACTGATTATTCGAGTCAAAGTTACCGACTCTGCGAACAATCCCTCCCCTTCACGGACGTTAACTCAGGAAACTCTGGATAATGCTCGCCTGATTGAGATAGTGAAACGGGAAGTATTAGACGCATTACGTGAAGCAGGAGGTCACTATGAGCTTAATTGAACGTAGCCTATCCAGACTCACTCTCACCGCTTTCAAAGACCGGGAAGGTAAAGTCTCGGTAGGCAGTTTACAAGCCATGTATAACCCCGACGCCATCCAACTCGATTATCAGACTCGCTATCAACAAGACGAAAGCATTAACAGCGCCAGTCAAAGCAACCGCTATGTGTTATCGCAACCCGCGGGCCTGTCATTAGTCTTATTATTTGATGCCGCTATGCCCGGCAATAACACCCCGGTAGAAACCCAACTGGAGACGCTGAAATCCCTGTGTGCAGTTGATGCCAGCACTAACGTTCCTCACTTTCTTAAAATCAAATGGGGCAAAATGCGCTGGGAAAACAAAGGCTATTTTGCCTGCCGAGCTAGCGGCCTTGCCATTAATTACACCCTATTTGATCGTGATGCGACTCCGTTACGAGCTAGCGCCACCTTATCCTTAGTCGCAGACGAAAGCCTGGTTATTCAAGCCACCGAGCACCAATTAAAATCGCCCCCCGTTACCGCAGTCAGCGTAACCGATATGATCTCCCTGCCCTTGATCGCTTTAGGCGCCGGAGCCTCTCTGGCTGGCGGCATTGATTATCTCTCTCTCGCCTGGCAAAACGACCTGGATAATCTCGATGACTTCACTCCCGGTCAAACACTGCAAGCGCAGGGGGATGCATGAAGATACCCGCAATAACCATTAAAATAGATGGAAAAACACTCAATCAATTCTCTGTCATCACGTTTACGGTCAACCACCACATCAATGGTATCCCTTCGGCCAACATCACTTTAAATATAGCCGGTGATGCCAGCCAAATTTTTAGCGCCAAGGCGCAAGCTGAACTGGCAAACTGCCGTCCAAATCATGAACTTATCGTCCAGATACAAAAAACGGTATTGTTTAAGGGGAGCATTGTTCGGCAAACGCTTAAGTTAAAGGGGCAAGACAGCCTAATTACCCTGACAGCCAAGCATCCGCTACAAAAACTCACTCATGGCCTCCATTCGCAACTATTCAGTCAACAGAGTGATGAGGCGATTATCAGAAAGTTATGCAGTCAAATAGGTATAACCGCAACGATAAAACAAGCGCCTCAACTTAAAACGGTGCATGAGCAAATGGTGCAATTCCGTTGCAACGACTGGGCCTTTTTAAAAAATCGACTGCTTGCCACGAATACCTGGCTGCTGCCCGGTAACGGGACGGTCACGCTAATTACGCCGAAAGCGCTTAATCAATCAACCGTGCATACTGTTCGTCAACAAGCCAACGATCAAGACATTGTGCTGTTTGAAGCGAATCTACAATGGGATAACCAACATAGCCCCAAAACGGTAAGCGTACACTCCTGGGACATTAGCCAACAAAAACTGTCTCAGGCCATTCAAGCAAAAAACAGCGGCCTTGGTGGTGGTCAACTTGCCACAGATGGCCTGTCAGATCTGACCAACCAAGAGTGGCAATGGACTTTCAGCTACCCGCTGGATAATGAACAAGCCAGACATCTTGCTCAAGGCATTATGGACAACCGGCGAAGTCATAATATATCCGGCGATATTGAAGTTGAGGGAGATAATCGTTATCAACCGGGAGATGTTCTGGCGTTAAGCGGCTTTGGTCAGGGGATGGATGGTCAAGCCATTATCACCGGCGTCAGTCAAACCCTCTCTCAGCGACAAGGCTGGCGTACCCGGTTAACACTCGGCTTATTGCCGGAAACGGAGCATGTTGTACCGCAAGTAAAAGAGCTACACATCGGCGTTGTGGAAAAATACCGGCAAGACCACCAATCATTAGACCGTATTCCGGTCAAAATACCAGCCCTAAATTTAACTAATGGCGTACTTTTCGCTCGCTTGGGTAAACCCTACGCCAGTCATGAAAGTGGATTTTGCTTCTATCCTGAACCGGGGGATGAGGTGATTGTCGGCTTTTTTGAATGTGATCCCCGTTTCCCGGTGATATTAGGTTCTATGCACAACCCGAAAAATAAATCCCCGCTAGAGCCAAGCGAAAAAAATCCGGTAAAAACGTTGGTCATCAAACAAGAGAATAATCAGCAAGCATTAGCCTTCGATAATCAAAATAAAACCCTCACATTGAATAGCGGAGAAAATACCGTATCTCTGCAACAGGAGAAAGATATCACGCTGAATTCAAAGAAGAATCTCATTACTCATGGGGAAAATATTAAAATAGAGGCTAAAAAATCCCTATCCGTATCCGCCGCAGGAAAATCTGGCGTTGATATTAAAGGGGCCAAAATTAACCTAACACAGTACAAGGCAATAAGATGACAAATAAAATATTGACCGATATTTATGGTCGCGGCTGGGCATTTCCACCACAGTTTTTTATCAATGATAACAAGCCTGAAATACAATCTGGCGTCATCATGGCGGAAGGAGCAGAAAATGTCCGCCAGAGTGTAAATATTCTTTTTCTCACTGAACCCGGTGAACGGATTATGCGTGAAGACTATGGCTGTGGTCTGAATGATTACCTGTTTACCAATATCAGTGATGAATTGATGGCGGAAATTAAAACCCGCATTGAAGAACGGATATTGCGCTATGAACCAAGAGCGGAAATTACCGAGATTCAAGTAAACCAGAGAACAAACTTACCCAATACCCTACATGTTCAGGTCACTTACGCTCTGAGGGGCAGCGACATCAGCCAACAGATTGAAGGCATCCTTGAGGTTAACGAAGGCTGGGTACGGGTGAACCTATGAGTAAACAATTGGTGGTTGATGGCGACAGCCTGCTATTCGAACCGTTATTTGGCAACCGGCAAGTTACCATCCTGGGGCCGGCGACCATTCGAGGCAGCGGACACGCCAAAATCCAGGACAAAAAAATCGTTATTACGGGTGATGAAAAAAAAGTACAGCTTCAAGCACAATATATTACCCCTAGCCACCCAGTACCCGGTAAGGGAATCGTCACCATTGCTCAATTAAATGCCAGCCAGCAAGTAAACTTTTGCCTCACTCCTGCCACGGTGATTATTGTCGGGCAACAATTTATCGCCCGTTTTACCCCGACGCAACCCGCTAATAATCCATCAACGGGTCCAGATGTGACAACACCGAGTATGGGAAAAGGCCGTTTTATTGCCAGTCAACATACTGTCAGTGCCGGATAAATAACGCCCTTAATCTTTAAAAAACAGGTGGTATAACTATGGGACAGACTGAGTTAAATAATAAACTCTCTGCTATTGTGCCGGATACTGCATTTAAACTTGATGAAAGAAGCACGCTAGATATTTTAAATTGGCTTAAACAATACGCTGAAATAATCCCTTTCGATCAAGATAAAAAACAGTTCTGGAACCATTTCTACTTTATTCAGGAAAATACGCCTCAGCAATTAGCCGATCTTTACCAACAGATTAATCAAGCAGATGGTCTTTTACCAGCGCATCAAGCTTTTGTTTTGGCTTTTTTAAAACTACTAGAAACAGCCAAAATATTACTCAATACCTTTCCGGCTCGGCATTGTGATCTCTATTACCGCCAGCTACTGGGCTTAAAACCCAGAAGCGCGCAAGCGGATCAAGTCGCCATCGGCATCATCTTAAATACCGATAGCCCAGAATCTCTGATAGCGCGGGGCACGCTGTTTGATGCGGGACAAGACAGCGCCGGCAATCCGCTACAATATGCCTCAGAGTCGGATTTACTGGCGAACCAAGGGATGCTGACCGATCTGCGTTGGTATCGGAAAGATAACAATGGCTGGCAATCAGCAATACTGCTGAATCTCTCAGATAACATTGCATTACCTGAAAACGGTATTCAGCTTTTTAGCCCAACGACCAATGATGCCCCAGTTCTGGCCGGCTATCTGATCACCTCACCGCTGTTTGCTCTGTCAGCAGGAGAGCGAACAATTACAGTCACACTGGCAAGCGAATGGGCGGGTGATCCTGCTCATATCACCGCTAATATTAGTGCCAAAAATCATTGGCTTTCCTTGTCAGTAAAACTTACCAACAAAACCACTATTGAACTTGGATTATCAGCCACTGATTCCCCTGTCACTCCTCCTGATGGTCTGAATAATATGACGTTTGGTATACCGGTATTAAAGTTAGCCACCGCTCAGGAACCGACTCTGCCTGAAATTACCGCTATTAAAATCACGATCAATGGCAACCAAAACATACTCTATGCTTCTGATGGCGGGATTGAACAAACAGACAAAACCAGCTTCCCCTTTGGTCAATTTCCACTGTTGGGTTCCGGCTTTAATTTGGTTGCCCCAGAATGGTACGGCTCTGAGAATGCAACACTTACCTTTACTCCCCAATGGGTAGGCTTGCCTACAGAGAATTTTTCAACATGGTATGGAAAATATAATCCTAAACCAACTAATAATAGCGTATTTAAAGCACAAGGTTATTTAGTCACTCCTCAAAAGAGAGAAAAACTTAACGCAGCGCAATCATTATTCAGTGGAAATAACTCACCACAAGGACAAAGCCTGACTTTTACCCTACCAGCAATGAATTACTTGCCGGTAGACAGCCCATCCCCCAACGACTGGCCTGCATCGGTACGTATAGAATTGGCTGAACAAGATTTTATGCACACCCAATATTGGCAAGATCCGACAGGTAAAAATTTACCCTATACCCCGCAAATCAGTGCATTACAAATCACATTCAGCACTCCGGTGAAAACTGAGCAATACACCGTTTATCCTCTCACCCCTTTTGGTTGGGGAAAGGCGGGAACAAAAACGCCTTCATTGCACAACAATGCATTCTATTTGGGTTTTACCAATGTATTACCGGGACAAACTTTATCCTTGTACTGGCAATTAGAAGGCTTTAAGTCGCTCGATTTATCCTGGTATTATCTCAACCAGAACAACACCTGGAGCAAATTGGATAAGTTAGTTGACGATCAAACTCATCACCTGTTTGACCGGGGTCTCTGGCGTACCTTATTGCCACAGGATGCATCGAATCAAGCCTCTGTTATGCCAACAGGACGCTATTGGCTGAAAGCAGAGGTGGTACTAACAACAACCAACGAAACTAAGCCGCCAGATTACCCACGCATTAAAGGTTTGTTGTATAACGCCACCACGGCAACCTTAGTTAACACAACAACCGTTGAACCGGAGCACTTCACCAACGGATTGGCTGCGGACAACATTCAACAGCCGGTCAACACATCCGATACCATTAGCAGCGTCACACAGCCTTGGGCTTCCTGGAACGGTCGTCCACCAGAAACCGAACAAGCCTTCTTGCAACGCATCCCTACTCGGTTGTCTCACCGTAATCGGGTACTGAGTTGGGGAAATATCGTTACCTTATTGAAAGAGCAATATATCAGCTTGTTTGATGTCAAATACCCTTCTGCCAGTGAATTGACCAAAATCCCGGCGCCGGAAAAACAACAAGTAATCGTGATCCCTAATAGTCGTTACAAAGATAACGATGACATACTACGCCCAGAATTGAACTCAGCCCAGTTAGCAGAAATGGAAGAATGGATAAAACAACGCAGTAGCCCCTGGGCAACCATTGAAATTAACAATCCCACCTACATTGACGTCAAAGTGGATTATCAAGTGGTATTTATCCCCGGTATCAATCCCGACTACGGCCATCATCAGCTACAACAGGAACTTAGCCGACAATATATGCCGTGGGGAGAAAACCCGACTATCGGCGTCACAACCGGTAACCGGATTGATTACTACCAGTTGTTATCCACGATTCAGCAATTCCCGCTAGTGGAACGAGTCACCGACTTAAGCATGGCAATAACCAACCGCATCAAGGATGACACCAATAAAAATATAGAAGCGGCTGATAATGAGGTACTCATTTCAATTTGGTCAGGCAGTACTTATCCCAACCAAGGAGCTAATTAATGAATAATCAGGATGCTCTATTTCCCATTGTTAAAAATGACATTACCTTTGATACCCTACTCACTCAAGCTAAGGCGATTATTGAACAACAATCCGGCCAATGCTGGAGTGATATGGGAGAAAGTGATCCCGGCATCACCTTATTAGAAGCCTGTTGTTATGGCGCCTCCGATCTGGCCTATCGCCATTCACTGCCACTCAAAGATCTCCTTACTCCTAAACAAGAGGAACAGACGCCGGGTGACGGCATTTTTCCACAAGAGTTTGGCCCACAGCAAATGCTGACCTGTGGCCCGATTACCGCTGAGGATTATCGGCGGGCTTTATTGGATTTGCATAGCTATGACCTGACCGGTGTTAAAAACCAAGGTTATTTTCTCTTTAACGATGTCCTATTGATTCGTGAACCTGACGATAAACGCTATACATATTGGTATAACAAAGAAAAACGCGAATACAGCTTTAAAAATTCTGGATCAGATACTCCATTAACCCTAAAAGGAAATTACTGGCTCTATTTGCTCCCTAACCGAGAAACTGAAAATAATAAAGAGTTAGCTCAAAATGAGCTAAAAGCCTTTCTAAAAGACCACCGTAACTTGGGAGAATCCGTCAGTAACATCATCTGGCTACAACCTACTGATTTCCTTTTGCAAATTGATATTGAACTTAACGATAATATCAAAGATATCGCTGATACCTTCGCCCAAATTTATATGACAGCGGAACAAATGGTACTTGAACAACCATTACGTTATACCACTCAGGCAATGAAAGAAATGGGTTACAATAATGAAGAGATCTTTGCCGGCCCCTATTTACATCACGGTTGGATACCTACATTACCTCAAATCAAGAATTACGCCAGCACCACTATATTAAACTTAAGCCATTTAGTTAATCGGTTATTGGCTATCAAAGGCGTACAAAGTATTACTAAGCTAACATTAGATAGTCACAATGAAACCATTACACCATTATCCGGCGATAATTGGTCTTGGACAATTGCTCAAGGATATTACCCCAGATTATGGGGAAGAGATCCATTAAACCTTATTACCTCGTCAGACAGCCCACTGACTATTACCGCCAAAGGTGGCATTACCTTTGCCGTTTCTAAACAACAAATAGAAGAAAAAATAGTTACAGAACCACTGATTAATACACAGCCCGAATTATTAAATTGGGGCAAACATCGTAAGGTTCTCGATTACTACCCGGTGAGCAATAAATTACCCGCCTGCTACGGATTACAAACTTATGCCAATACTCAACAGCAGATGCAACTGCATCAATTTATCCTGCCTTTTGAACAGATGCTGGCTAACGGCTGCGCTGAACTTAACCTGTTGCCGAAATTATTGGCCTTTAAACAACGGGGAAATACGGTATATGGCGCACAATGGCCTTTTAAAGCTAATACCGTTAATCAACAAGTGCATCAAAAAATCATGCCTGATTTAATCAACAAGTTAAATAACGATTCACAAATCAATAATGACAATGGTATTCATATACAAAACTACACAAAAGAACTTGCTATCCTTGAATATCTACTAGGCTATTTTGGGACTCATCGTGCCGCCAGACCACTCACCCTAGACACATTAGACTTTCTCTCTACTCAGCGCGGATATTTGGCTCAACAGCCGGAATTAACTTATCAACGTAATAATATCCGTATTGATAAAATATCGGCACTGCAAAAACGTATCTCAGCCCAGCTAGGTTTGGGTGGAGAATGTTTTAAAGAAAAACCGCAACTAGATAAGCTTCCTTTCTATTTAATTGAGCATCGTCAACTTTTACCAGTAAAACCCGATGCGAAATTCGACAGCAAACAACAGCCCGACGGCCTGGAAATTAAAAATGTTCCTGATTCCAAAAGCCATCAATTGATCATTACCCAAAAAGGAACGGCAGGCCAGTTATTACCTGGTCAAGTGATTAACCTGATTATTATTGAGGGTGACCGAGAGTTCACATTGCGGGGCCAAATGATCACAGAAGCGTTAGGAGATACCTTCTCCCTTAATACCCGTAACAACACTAATCTGGAATACAATCTCAATAGAGTGCAACAAGCATTTAAGGATAATAAACTTCGCTGGCAAAATAGCCCTGTGTGGATGGAAGATATGGATTATCAACTAGTCTATGCCAATGAAGTACATCAAAAGGATGAACGCTGGATCACTTCCAGCCCCCAAAGCCCCTTCCCCGCCATGATAAAAATAGGTGATGAAATTACCCTGAAATATAAAATTACCCCTTACAACACACCGCAAAAAACATTAGTCAATACGGAGACTTTGTCTGATTATGAACTTAAAGCTACCATCATAAAATTCGATCGCATTAAAAGATTGATATTACTTAAAATAAATTCAGATTCAAAAGATGACTTTCCATCAAAGGATACATGGCGTTATCGTTGGTATTTTTCCAGTGCAAAATATGCCCATACCGATCGTTTTTCATTTGTGGTCAGTGTTGTTGTTAATCACCAGCTAATTGACAGTAAAACCATCGACCCTTATAAATTGGAATATTGGGTGAAAGCCGAAATATTAGATGAATTCCCAGCACATATTTCTATGATTATTCACTGGCTATCACCGGAACATTTCAAAGATTTCGCTAATACCTATAAGCGGTGGCAAAATAATGGCGCGCCCTTAGGAGACGAATCGTACCATATTTTAGAAACTTTAACCTTGGGACGTCTGCCTTCTGCATTAACTGGTATCGACAGTATGCGCATTGCTACACCAGAACAACGAATTGAAGTGGTGGGTGAATCTGGAAAAGAGTGGAATACAGAAGTTATCATCAGTAACGAGTTATTGTATGTACCGCCAGATATTTTAGAATAACAAATCAAGTAAGTACTTATTTTAACAAAGAGAATAAAAAATCGACTTGAAATACACAATCTCTGTCTAAAAAATACAGATAAAAATTAATTCACATAAACAATAAAATAATTAACACAGTAATAAACATTTATACCCTATGGATTTCAAGATGCATCGCGACGGCAAGGGAGCGAATCCCCGGGAGCATAGATAACTATGTGATCGGGGTGAGTGAGCGCAGCCAACAAAGAGGCAATTTGAAAGATAACGGGTATATTCCATTATTAAACAAACCATCCTTTGCATTACTATTTTATTATGCATCAATATCAAAGGATATTAAAAAACAACTCAATATTATATATGGTAATAGAAATGGAAAAAAAACATAATATACCCAATATAGAAAACGCTGATATTGCATCAAAAGGCCCAACAACAGATGAATTAAAAAATCGTTTTAAAGCTGGCAGCATTCCACTACAGACCGATTATTCCGATTTAATTGATATTGCTGATATTGGCCGCAAAGCAACCGGACAAGCTCCCGGTCAACCTGATAATCCCACATCAGCTCTGGAATTAGATGGTACTGGTTGGCTAATGGTAAAAGTTGATCCTACAGGCGGCCTAAAACGGGATATAAAAGGATTAAGCGTAAAACTCCAAGACGCAAGCTTAGTCGCTGATGATAAAGGATTAAAGGTCAATTATGGTAGGGGATTGTACCATAATGAAGGTAAACTTGAAGTCGACAATCATGACGGTATTGAAATCGTTAGTGAAGGTGTCAAAGTTAAGGCCGGTGATGGGATTAATGTTGATGGGAATGGGGTCTCTGTAAAAAAAGGTAATGGTATCAATGTGGACCAAAATGGTGTCAGTATTGATCCAAACAAGGTACTGCCCAGAGGGGTTATTGTGATGTTTTCTGGTGATAGTGCTCCTACTGGATGGGCTTTTTGTGATGGAACTAACGGTACACCGGATTTAAGAAGTCGTTTTGTGATGTGTGGAGATGATTTTTCTGATAAAGGAAACAGCGGCAATAAAGCCAGTGGTAGCGGAAGTGGAAAAAACTATTCCAGAGATACCACATTAGAAAAAGTTGACGTAACGGTCACCGTGCAAAACACAACATTAACAGTCGATCAAATACCTAGTCACAAACATACTGAAGGTATGGCATATTCTGGAGATAAAGGAGTACAGCATGGTTCTATAAATACTCCCCAAAATAAATATCAAATAAACGTTAACGATCCCTCACCAGTATGGGTAAAGTATGGATCTCAATCCCCACAAGATTTTCATTTCTACACATCAAGCATAGGAGGAGGACAAGGACATAATCACCAAGCAACAGCATCATCATCTTCACATGATCATAGTATTGATGTAGTTCCGCCTTATTATTTATTAGCTTTTATCATGAAACTTTAGTTCAATTCCACTCAGACAGAGTCAGATATTTAACTACTTTGTTATCACAACGGAGATATTAATATGTCCAGGGAGCTAAATCTATTAGACCGGATTATCATTACGATTGAAGCTAATAACTTACAGGCAGCTAAAAAAGTATTGCATGACTCCCTATTAAATAAAGCAGACATACATAAATTACTGAATTCATTCTTTAACGAAAGAATTATTAACCAAAATATCCATTTAAAAACATTAACCCTGGATCTGGGTGAAATAAGCCTAAATAATTTTGATGCACAATTTCCGATTCTATTTAATGCTGCTTTTAGTCAAGCATTGGGTCGATATCAAACAGATAATAAGGAACAATCAGCTCCACAAAAATTCACTAATAACATTCAATTGTCGAACAATATCTATCCAATCAATATTGAGGAATTTATTTATGATTTATATCAAATAGATTCCTCATCTAATCCAATGGAGAACATAGCAAATAATAAAATTACCAATAGCAATATTCAACAACTCATTAATCAATTAACCAAAATAGATAGCAACTTAACATTACTATTAGCCAAAATCTGTTTATCCGAACGGAGCCTGCAACGGCTTTTGGCTATTGAACAACCTGATTTATTCGGTACTATTAGTCTCAAATTATCTGAAAAAATCAATAAACAACAATATAAAGAGAAGTTTACCTCACCTGTACAATTGATACTCCACTCGTTAGAATATATACAACGAAATAATATCCAGAATATTCCTAAGCCCGACACCAAAGTTATATTACGCATCGCAGCGAGATCAAAGAATATAGAACTTAATTCTAAATCCATTATTGAATTATTTCGCCAGGCTGTAATAGCTAACAACTCTTCACTAAATGAATGGCTGGAACAACTTTGGCAAATAGAATCAATTTCACAATTATGTCAAAAACATCTCTCTGATCAGGAGTACCAGAAGTTAGTCAATTGCTTTAGCTATACAAACCAACCTGAAAAAGAACCATCTTCACAACAAAAAATCTCGGCTAATATGATATTGACTGAAATATTACAGTTATTATCCACTGAACATCAGCAAAATTTACTGGCATTAAATCAACATCAACTCTCATTAATCGCTACAGCCATTCAACAAAGAGAGATTGAAATAGATAATATCCTCCAATTATTTAACCATCCTGCATTAGATAACAAGACAGGTACAAATTGGTTAAGCTCGTTATGGCAATTAACTCCTGTTGCGCAGCTATGCAAAGCACATTTTACCATTGAGGAATATCAATATCTATCGCAACGATTTATGCCGGAGCATACGGATAAAAATACATTTGATAAACAACCAACCATTCACAAGTCACCTATTAAACCGATTTTATCATCTCATTGCCCTACACCAAACACAGTTAATAATGCCGGAATATTAATTCTATGGCCGATGTTACCGGTTCTATTTAGTCAGCTTAGTTTACTCAAAGCACAAAAATTTATCCACCGACAGGCCCAGTTTAATGCTGCCGATTCCCTTGATTATCTGATTTGGGGAACAGAAGAGACCCAAGCAGAAAGAAATAAATTAAATTACATTCTCTGCGGATTAACAGTTAATGAAAACAGTAAATCAATGCCCATTGAGCCAGAAAAACAGTTGATAATAGAACAAAGATTAGATGCTATTATCGCTCAACTTCCTGGCTGGAAAAAATTAAGTCGCAATGACGCTCGTCAACTATTTTTACAACGACCGGGTGAACTATTGATAAATAAGCAAGAAACAAAAATCACCATCCAGATTGAGCCATTTGATGCACTATTAGCTGATTGGCCCTGGCCACTAAATATCGCCAAACTACCCTGGTTGGATCACCCTTTATTAATCGACTGGCAAAATATTTAAAAGGTTTGTATGAATTTCCCACTGATCAATAACCACAATAGAATAGCAGAGTTATTTTGGATTTATCCCGATCTGGAACGTATCGATCTGCTATTACAGCGTTACTATTACCAAAAAATAGATTGGTACAATTCTCTGCCGGAGAGTTTTTTACTGACCGAAGAGGAAATAGAACAACATTTGGCAACACCATTAGGTATGCCTCATTGGCTAAAACAGCATGAAATTATCAGTCATGAGGAAATAGAGAATATCTCTACTTCCGGCACGTTATCGCTGTTAATTGAACGTTTTGAATTGACTGAATTTGAGCGTGATGTCTTATTATTAGGTTTATTACCCCATTTTGACGACCGTTATCATGCATTATTCGCTGCTCTAAATGGCAACAGTAAAAAACAGTGGCCCAGTTTTGCTTTAGCAATTGAACTATTTAGCCAACACCAAAGTGATAGACAATTACTGCAAAACAACTTTCTGCCGCAAACACCATTAATCCATAATCATCTGTTACGGCTCAATAACCACGAAGAACCTATTTGGTTACAAACCCAGTTTTTAACTCATAGCGCTGTCTGGCATTTCTTATCAGGTCAACAAGTTGTTTTACCGCCCCTGACAACCTGCGCTTATTGGAATACTCCTACCTCGCAAATTTGGTATCCACCAATTCTTTATCATGCACTTAAAAAGATATTATTAAACGAAGCTGACGAAATCCGTCCATTAGTGATACTCAGAGGAAAACCGGACAGTGCCAGAGAATTAGCGGTAAATAACATTATGGCATTGCATAATATCAGTACCTTAACGCTTGATTTAGCCCGGTTGCCAGACGACGAAAACTCAACGAAAATAACTAATTTACTGATAGATGCAGTACGGGAAGCCCGATTACATGATGCCTGTTTATTAATTCGTAATTTTTCTTTACTGACAGAGGAAAATAAAATAGGGAGAAACGAATTATCTACTCTATTGAATCAACCCCAATTAAAAGTTATTTGCCTGATAGCAACGGGAGAGCCATTAATATGGATTAAACATTTATCAATGGTACAAATTGATATGCCCCCCCTCACGCTGACAGATAAAAAAACGATGCTAGAAACAAACTTGCCGGGTAATATCACGCAAAAAATTAATATAGCTCAATTATGTCAACGTTTTTCATTTACCGCAGAAACATTACCACTCATTGTTGAAGAAGCACATCAATATCAACGACTGCGACAACCAGAAAGTCAGCTAGCAGAAATCGATCTGTGTAAAGCATTAAGTTTCCGCGCCCAACAGAATTTCGGCAAACTGGCTCAACGAATGACCCCAAAGCGCAGTTTTAAGGATTTAGTGATTTCCGATGGATTAGCGCAACAATTAAAAGAGATTATCGCCGCAATTAATTACCGTGATCAGATTCTAAGTGCCGGTTTTCAGGAAAAAGTCGGTTATGGCACCGGTATTAGCGCACTATTTTACGGTGAATCAGGAACCGGAAAAACAATGGCCGCAGAAGTGATTGCCGGGTATCTTGGCGTTGATTTAATTAAAGTGGATCTCTCTACCGTAGTGAACAAATATATTGGCGAAACGGAAAAAAACATCTCACGCATTTTCGATTTAGCCGAGGCGGATTCCGGGGTGCTATTTTTCGACGAAGCCGATGCCCTATTTGGCAAACGCAGTGAAACCAAAGATGCCCAAGACAGACATGCCAATATTGAAGTTTCTTATTTATTGCAACGATTAGAAAATTATCCGGGATTAGTGATTTTAGCCACCAATAATCGTAGCCATCTCGATAGCGCATTTAACCGCCGATTTACCTTTATTACCCGTTTTACTTATCCCGATGAAACATTACGCAAAAAAATGTGGCAAATCATTTGGCCCGAACAATTTAAATTATCCGATGAAATTGATTTTACCCATCTGGCTAAACGGGCTGATTTAACAGGCGCAAATATCAGAAATATTGCGTTATTATCATCGATATTAGCTGCGGACGATAACAATGGACAAATCGCAAATAGACATATAGAACGAGCCGTAATACTTGAATTAAATAAAACCGGCCGATTGGCTTTCTAAATATTCAGTGGGATTGGAGTCAATATGACAACGATAATTGCTTCTGACAATATCATTATTGAAGTGAATAAAGCATTAAATGCCATTTTATCTCAATATTTACAGATTCCAGGTTCACAAATCGATATTCGTTTTGATCTACCGGAAATTAATTCAACTCAATCAGAACCAACAGTGAGTGTATTTCTCTACGATATACATGAAGATCTACAATTACGCTCCGCCGAACCAAGACGCTATTCTCCTGTCACCAGTACCTTATTACCGGGATGGGTCAATATCAATTGTAACTATTTAATTACCTACTGGGAGCCGAATAAACCAGCAAACGACGGCGCCAACCCGGACAGTCAACCAGATAATCAAGCGGCACAAGTTATGACCCGCGTATTAAGAGCATTAATTAATAACCGACAATTAACTGGCCTTCCCGGTGCCTATACGCGCGTTATTCCACAACAGGAGAATTTAAACAGCCTGGGTAATTTTTGGCAGGCTCTCGGTAATCGTCCACGACTCTCATTATTATATTCAATTACCGTCCCGATGAAACTTGGAGATATTGGAGACAACGTAATACCAATCAGCAAAACATCTGCTTCTATAGATCAAAAACCCAATCTGGATAATTCACAAATCACTCAAGCTTTGGAAAATAAATTATGCGTCGATTTAGGTGGCACAGAAGATATTCGTCTTGCTTTGGCTAAAGTCAATCTAACCACTGAACCTGCTACAGATAATAATAGTCAGGAAAATGAAAATATTATTCTTGAGATTTCAGGTATTACCTACTCAACTTATTTACCTAAAATAAAAGAGATTCTTTTATCATGGGAAAATAGTCATCAAGCCGTTGTTAAGGTGAATGGGATAGGTATTATTGTTACTAAGCAGAATTCTGATAAGTTAATTGGAGTCTAAAAATTACCATTGAATAAATCATCCATATGAAAATAAAAATTTATAGAAAGTAATGATATCTTTATTAATTGATAATTTCATATAAAAACACTTTTTGTTAATCATTGAGGAATAATTATGCCTAAATATATAATGGATGAAACTAATAAGAAATTACTAAAAGACAATTCACAAGTACTTTTAGCTTATAATCAACTATCTGAGGATGATGATAATTATGATTCAGATGGAGATGAGGATGGTCCATTACCAGATGAGATAACTTCTGGTCAATTTAAAACATTAGCATATCGTGTAGTCGCTAAAGCGATTAAAGAAGCAATAGACCCAGAAGCATCTTTCATTTTATATCGTGGAGTAAGCAGCAAAATAGCCTTGGATATGTATCAAAATAGTAGCGCAGGAGGAGAAACTGCCAATACCAATACCCCACCTCCCACGACAGAAAACGCTCGCCAACAAGTAGGAAAAGGCGCATATTTGCCAGAGTTCTCGGTAGATGAAGAGGTATTTAATCGTTTCTCAAGGAACAGATATGGGATCATCGTTAAAATAAAGTCAAAATATTTATCTCTAGGTAGCAAAAGTGAATCAGGTTTTGTTGCAAATAAAGATGCTCCTATTGAAGTTTTAAAAATATATGATAGAACGTTTGGCAAGCCAGAAAAAAACTTACCAAATGCATCGTGAATGACGTATTAAGGATACTATCGTTTCACCAGGCAAGAAAGGAAATACCATTAAAGGATCATCAACTCACTCAAAAAACAGTTGCTATAGCGTTCTTTTGCCGATATAGCGTTGATTTTTTCAATCATTATCAGCTAATGTCTGATAAACCACTAATTATAGATGAGTTTAACTTTTGACGGATTATATTTTTACTGCTTTCTTGATATGAAAAATAATCTGTGCTAAAAGAAGAATATCTGGCGCGCCAGTAAACCAGTAAACCAGTAAACCAGTAAACCAGTAAAAGAGTTCAATAAAAAATAAATGGGAGGGTATTTATCAATAAATTCAATGATTCTAATAACCACATTGTATTAATTTACATTCAAAGATTCGAAAATATATCTATTTTATATTGACAATCAAATATCAACAACACATTAATAAAAATATTATTCATTCCTAATATTTTTATTAAAAGAGTCAAAGGATAATAATATGTTTCTTTCAATCAGTAAAAAAGATGACCAAAGAACAAACAACGAAGAATCAGAAAATATAGAAACAGGCAACCATCTAGAAATAAACCCTGCAAATAAACAGGATACCGAATCAAACGGTGTCACTATAGACACGATTAAAGCAGGCACTCATCTGTACAAGACAACAGCTATCGAAGATTTTTTAAATAACGCGAAAACACTGGGTATAGCAGAATATCAGCAACGACATTTAAAGCCAGAACTCAAAGAAGAATCACAGTGGGCTGGTCAATACTTAGCATTAGAAAAAAGTTCTGATGAATACAAAAATGATGCTCCAGAAAGCTACAACAGATTACGGGAAAATGCAGGAGAAGAACCATTGGAAAAAGGAAAAGTAGTAACAGTATTCTCATACACATTTGAAGTAACGAAAGACATCAAAATTCTCAAACCAGACAGCAATTCTGATGCTTACTATTCAGGTGAGTCAACAGGCTGGGAAAAAGCAGATGCAATTAGGAGGTCTGTGCAAACTCAATCCCAAAAAAATCCTCATCTATTTTCTGAATTAACAAACCTAGAGGAACACAATTTTCTCCTACAAGAATTAGGTAAAAAAGGCTATGCATGGATGGGACCACTTCATGAAAAGGAAGATCAAGCGAAAGAATATTCATATGAACTTGCAATCAGCCCTGAATTATTAAGCGATAGCCTTAGCCTAGTGTCGCAAGATCAAATAGGTACTTACAAGCTGAACAAATATGGCGCTTGGGAGGAAACGACTTAAAGAATAAAAACACAACTATCAATATATCATGATAAAATACTTCAACACCGCATAATTTATGCATGCTGTACCACGCTAAATACTCTATAATAATGTGACGAACAGCGATTTTTTTATCCGCCAAGATCTTAATACTAAAAATAAACACTAAATCTACTTTTTCTATAATAGAAAATAACAGAAAAAATTCTTTTCCTTTATGCCAAAATAAGAATTTCAGCTTAAATAGTCAATTTTATATATCCTAATCACTATATCTCTTTAATGAACTTATACGCTCTTAATTAATCAGACCGAAGAGGGACAAAAATAACTTGCATAAAACAACTTCTTTTGGTAGTTATAATTGAGAATACTAATGTCAATAATGAGGACAAACTGAATGACTAAATTAATCCTTACTCTGTCTATTATCCTTGGTCTTACAGGGTGTGTTTCACAGAAACAACCACTTTCTCTTGATTATATTGCAGGTAATGAAACATTTCATTTATCCAAACCTTGTATAGAACAAGCTCTTCCTGTAGGAGAAGTCGGTGATGATTTAGCTGTGAATACCAATAACATTTTTATTAAGGTTAAGAAAGGACTGAATTGTAGTGACCGGTTCAAACTTTTTCTAGCAAGAAACTTAGGGAAAGAGTTGTTTATTTACTTTGACGGTAAGCCAGTCATAAAAACCAGACTTGTTTCTATGATTCATCCAGAAGAAGGCTTCTATCAAGCAGTAGAATCGAAATCATTGTCAGATGGAATTCTTAGATCTTTGAATTATCGGAAAATGTGAAGCTAACAAAAGGGCAGTGCTGAGTAACCAGAATTGTCTTATTTTAACTGGAACACTAATTCATATTCCTCTAATGACTCAAAGCATATAGTGAACTCATGAAGAAAACTTTATCTTTTATAAAATACATAATAGCGGCTTTTGTGATTTTCATTATAACGATGAAAATCATAGATATAATAACTCCGACCAGCTTTATCACATCATTTGCCAGTTTTTGGGGAATATATGGTATTGAGAGTGAACTGTAAAAAATATATGAAAAAGAAGATAAAATAGAATTGATAAATAAAATCCGGCCATTAAGTAGCCTATACATTATTCTGTGTAATTTCCCAGATTCATTCTTTATAGCAAAAAATAGCAAATAAAATATCCCTATAGGAATAAGCAGTTAATAACCATACCAATAACTTTCATTGAGTCGTTGTTGTAAATATAATATTTTCTCGTTTTTTATTTCCTAGTATTTTATTATTTAGGCGCTTATATTAATTCATTCGGTAAAGATTTGCCTGAGGAAATCTGAGACAATGTTTTTTGTAACTTGGTAGAAATACTATACCTTGATAATGAGTGGTAATGACTAACTGATAAGACAGAGAAACAGATTGTGGCAAAGAAAGAAAAACGGCCTCACCATGATGCATTATTCAAGCATTTTTTAACCCAGCCTGAAA
>NZ_JAZGJN010000216.1:0-24172 GCF_038085095.1 Photorhabdus sp. P32
ACTTGAAAGATGACGGGTATACCCTAATTTATATAAAAAAACCGGGAGCTGTATTTTATAACATAGCTCCCGTTATTTCCTATAATAACCCATTCTTAAAACCCATCTATTTTATTATTTTTCTGATTAGTCAGTTTTTCTTGCAACAAAATGTTCATTAAAAAAATAAGACAAGTCTGAAAACTAATTTCAATTAAATTATCTATCTTGTGATTCCCTCATAAAATACAAACAGTTAAATAAAAAAACGAAAACGTACAAAATTATGCTGTTAAGGTAAGGCTATTGAATTAAACATAAACTCTTAATATGATTATTTATCCCTTATATATTTCTTACTCAAAACTAACAGGTGATAAAATGGAAAACGAATCTAACAACGATGAAAAGCAAAAAGAAATCTCATCACAAACATTGATAGATAGTGATAATTTAGCTCCTACTAGCCGTATGCTGACAATAAGTGAACGTATAAAGGCATTGAATGCAAAAGGATTATCTGACAACAAGAAACCCTCTTCCCAATTTACGATGTCCTCTTCATCAAGCAGCTCTTCTGTAAATATTAATAAACCAAAACCAAAACCAAAACCAAAATCATTACAGGGAACAAAACTTCCAGTTATTACAACTGCGGAAAGTTCAACATCACCAGCCAATCGACCAGCGTCTTCCACTATAGATCCTGAGACATTATTAACATCAAGTTTTAATAGCATAGCATCTTCAACTTTACTGGTTGGCAAACATGAATTAGAACTGACAGATCAAAAAGATGTCATTATTTTCAGAGGAGATAATCGGGATCCTGAAAAAATCGTAGCAGCAGGTGGATTTTATCCCTGGTCAAAAAAGGATATTACCGAGATTAAGCAAGAATTGACGGAAGCATTTGCTAGTGACGGGCCATCAGCGCATATGGTAGGGCATGTCAGAAGTGCAAATAGGAACTATGTATCCACAGGAATAAATACAGATTGTGGGGGATATGGGGGACACGCTGCCTACCTGTACAAGATGGAAATTCCTAGACTAATACCGCAGGAGATGAATAAAGAAACTATTGGTCAGCAAATTAAACAAGATAATAGAAGAGGAGTTAATTATCCCGAATTTTTGATGAGCCATCAGACTCTTCAACAATCAGAATTCGTCGCAATGATGCCCGCGCTTACAGAAGAGCTGACATTTATTACACCTATTCCCCTGCGTTATATTACTGAATACAAAAAGAAAGGCACAAATATCTGGCATAAAATGCCTGGTCCAAAGCAATAAAAGAGATTAACCAGTCTTCATATGTTGTATTTCGTATAATGTGCTTTTTTCTTATCAAGAATACCCAATCAACGGGCAGAAAATAACAACACCAGACCAAATAATTTTTGCGCCATCTGTGGCTCACTATTATTTACTTTCTCCTACCCATTATTAAAACCACTTTCATAATTATTTAAAATATATTTATACACACTAAATACCACACTCCGATCACACTTATTTTAAATAAACATCTTAATTTATTTCCATGATAATCATTGATGCGATTAACTTTTTACTTTGTTATTAATTTATCGATAAAATCATAAACAGAAAAACAAAACCAATCTATTTATCCCAACCAATAGAAAATACCCTCATTTATTACCATGATTCATTTACCCTTGAAACAATAACCTGAAAAATAAAACACAACCCTCTGGCAATACGCGACAGCATGGATGTGAAATATTAATCAAGATTAAAGTTACAATCTGTTTTTATTTCCCTGTTATAGAAATCAGTCAAGATATGCTGATGCATAAAATTATCAAAACATACTATATCAATTAACAATCATTATTATTATTAATTGATAATCGCACTTGGAAATTCCGTATCTATAATCATTTTGTTTCACGTAAGGTGATTTAAATAATCGTCAAATAACTACTTAGCCCATTGAGGCTATTTTATTTGGCTTTTTTGTAATGAACTGAAATAGATTCTATACCCGTTATCTTTCAAGTTGTCTCTTTGTTGGCTGCACTCGCTCACCCCGGTCACATAGTTCTCTATGCTCCCGGGGATTCGCTCCCTTGCCGTCGCGATGCATCTTGAAATCCATAGGGTATAAGTTATTTCATATAAAGAATAACCTCTATAAATCAGGTTGTTGCGGTAGCTATACCCAATCGTTAGGTACTAAGGAAAACAACGTAATAGACTTTTTTCTTATATTTCAAATGTAAACAATCAAGGAAAAAATTATGGCTATAACTCCAGAACAAATTGCTGTCGACTATCCGATTCCTGCTTATCGGTTTGTTGTCTCTATTGGTGATGAGAAAATCCCTTTTAACAATGTTTCCGGGCTCGATATCTCTCATGACGTCATCGAATATAAAGATGGTACCGGTAATTACTATAAAATGCCGGGCCAACGCCAATCGATCAATATTACTCTGCGTAAAGGCGTCTTCTCTGGCGACACTAAACTCTTTGACTGGATTAATGCGATTCAACTTAATCAAGTTGAGAAAAAAGATATCGCCATTAGTCTGACCAACGAAGCCGGCACCGAAATTCTGATGACCTGGAATGTGACAAATGCCTTCCCAACGTCATTCACTTCCCCCTCTTTTGACGCCGCCAGCAATGATATCGCTATTCAAGAAATAGCATTGGTTGCGGATCGAGTCACTATTCAAGCACCTTAATAGATCACAATAACGATTTATTACGTTGTTTATATTGAAGAAAACAATTGTCTGACATCGCCAATTATCTATGCGCTAACACATGATGATCAACATTGGCATGGCTCATTAATTCAACCAAATTCATCACCCTACAGTTCGCGCAAAATATCGCATAATAACTTGGAGGCAATATGCCAATAACCCCAACTTATCCCGGCGTTTATATTGAAGAGGACGCTACACCAGCACTCTCTGTTCGTTCAGGCGCAACGGCAGTGCCTGTTTTTGCCGTCGCAAATAATAATTCATTAATATCAGGTAAGCCCTATATTCGCATTGGTAGCTGGCTGGAATATTTGACGCTAAAAGGTGGACAATTTGATCCCGCCGATAAACTTGATATCGCACTGCGTGCCTATTTTATTAATGGCGGCGGATATGGCTACCTCATCAAAACCCAAGATTTAGAACAGCAAGTTCCAGTACTTGATGATGTCACGCTATTAGTGGCCGCCGGAGAAGAGATCGCCACCGCCGTCGGGACACTTTGTCAATTAGGCAAAGGATTATTCGCCATTTTTGATGGCCCTATAACCCAAATAACCTCCAGCCTACAACCAGACGATGTTGTTAAATCTTATTCAGCAACCCAATATGGCGCGGTTTACTACCCCTGGCTGACCGCTGAATGGGGAGAAAAGAAAGCCTTGGTTGATATTCCACCTAGTGCCGTCATGGCCGGTATTTATGCCAGTGTCGATAATAGCCGAGGCGTCTGGCAAGCTCCCGCCAACGTTCCTGTTCAGGGCGGATTACAACCTAAATATCCGATGACTGATGACCTGCAAGGAAAATATAACCAAGGCAAGGCGCTGAATATGATCCGTACCTTTCCTAAGAGCGGTACGCTGGTCTGGGGAGCCAGAACCCTTGAGGACAGCGATAACTGGCGTTATATCCCGGTTCGCCGCCTGTTTAACAGCGCGGAACGAGATATTAAAAACGCCATGAGTTTCGCGGTGTTTGAACCTAATAGCCAACCCACCTGGGAAGCGGTACGTCGGGCGATTGATAACTATCTCCATTCCCTCTGGCAGCAAGGCGGATTGATGGGTAACAAAGCTGAGCAAGCGTATTTTGTTCAAATCGGTAAAGGCGTCACCATGACCGATGACGATATCAAGCAGGGCAAAATGATCGTCAAAATCGGCATGGCTGCGGTTCGTCCAGCCGAATTCATTATCTTGCAGTTCACACAGAATATCGCACAATAATTGGAGGCAACATGCCAACAACTCCGACCTATCCCGGCGTTTATATTGAAGAAGATGCGTCATTATCGCTCTCCATCAGCCACGGGAACACCGCAATCCCGGTTTTTATCGGCCGCTTCCAGCCCAAAAAAACTAGCTCACCCCTAAAAGCGATACGCGTTAGTAGCTGGCTGGATTTTACGACGCTATTTAATGTCGGTTGTATTACGTCAATCGCCATTACATCGACTAAACCAACGCCACCGCCGCCCTCTCCTGCTTCCGGGAACGTTGAAAGCGATGCAGCGGCTGTTGCCTCTACCAATATCGTCGCTACTGCCAATATCGCTGTTAACGCAGACTCCGGCTACACTTACGCTGTGGCTGTCGGTACCTACACAACAAGTAGCGATGCGGTAAAACTTTATTTTCAAAATGGCGGTGGACCTTGCTATATCCTGCCAGTTGCTAATCCCCAAGAGACCGCCACTTTGGCATTAATCCCCGAGTTAATTGAGCAAGCTCTGGAGATTACCTTAATTGTCTGCCCTGAACAGGATTCTTCCTACCAGAGTGCAATATACAGCAGTTTAACACCCGCATTATTGAATACCGGCTATTTCCTGATCGCTGACAGCCAAACTAAAACCAGCATACCGGGCGTTAATGTGCAATCGCAAACCGCAACTTACTATCCGGCGGTGAAAGTCTCACAACTTATTCCAGTGGAAGATAGCCTGATCGCAGTTTCAGGTTATGAAGATGCAGCAGCAAACGAAGTCAAAAATCTGGCGCAACTTAAACAGAAAAATCTCACTGTCTATCAACAAGCGGTTAAAGCAATACAGGACAAAATAGCCTCCAACGGCAACACTATTCCTGCCAGTGCTGTCATGGCGGGCGTCTACTGCGCCACTGATGTCAGCCGTGGCGTCTGGAAAGCGCCGGCGAATGTCGTGCTAAGCGGAATTAGCGACGTCACTGAACGACTCAATGACGATCAACAAGGCGCCATGAATCAACAGGGCATCAATGCCATTCGCTACTTCAACCATCGGGGATTTGTGATATGGGGCGCACGTACTCTGCAAAATGATGACAACTGGCGCTACATTCCGGTACGGCGTCTCTTTAATAGCGCAGAGCGGGATATCAAACAAGCTATGCAATCCGCCGTCTTTGAACCCAACAGCCAGCCCACTTGGGAACGGGTGAAGTCAGCCATCGACAACTATCTCTATTCCTTATGGCAACAAGGGGCATTAGCGGGAAATAAACCACAGGAAGCCTATTTTGTTCAGATTGGTAAAGGGATCACCATGTCCGACGACGACATTAAACAAGGGAAAATGATTGTCAAAGTGGGCATGGCCGCGGTACGTCCGGCTGAATTTATTATCCTTCAGTTTTCACAAAACGTAGCACAGTAATCGTACTGAGACGCGGCTAAACACCGCGTCTATTCAGTCGTTAAGGAGACGATAATGGAAATAACACAGCCGAGCGTCACCATCACAGAAAACATGATATCCCCAAAACAGGATGACACGTTTATCGGTATACCGGTTTTTATTGGTTATACCCCTCCTCCGGTTAATAAAAACGATGACGATAAAACCGCTATCAAGCTCAATAGTTTGGCCGATTTTGCCCGGTCATTTCCTGAGTCAGGATTAATGTACTATTCCGTGCGCCATTTCTTTGAAAACGGCGGTCAACAAGCCTATGTGCTGTCATTAGGTACAGAGAAACAATTAAGCGATTTTTCGTCATTGATCACCGCACTGCAACAAACGTGGCTGATTCAAACGATTGCCGCAGAGAACGACATTACCCTGATTATCACCCCGGATGTTATCCGCTTTAATCAGACAGAGGTTTCCTATAGCCAAAGAGATCTTTGGTTACAATTTTGGCAATCGGTGCTCAATCTTTGCAAAAGCCGACGCGGTATCATGGGGTTATTGGATGCCCCAGACAATCCCACATTAGCCGCTGAGTGTTTAACTCAATTCTCTTCCGCAGATCGACAATGGGGCGCCGTATACTGGCCGCGACTAAAAAGCGCCTATCAGGATAAAGCGCAAAACCCTATCGTGCTTTCACCGACCGCCGCAGTGGCTGCCATTATCCAGCGTAACGATAACCAACAAGGCGTATGGACCGCTCCGGCCAACATCGCGTTAGCCAAAGTGATTAGCCCGGTACGCGCTTATATTGAAGCCAATGCATTGTTTAACCCGGATGGCGCCTCACTGAATCTGGTGCGCAGCTTTCCCGGCAAAGGCATCAGGATCTGGGGATGCCGAACTTTGGACAACACTCCCGGTTCCCTCTGGCGTTATATCCAGATCCGTCGTCTGGTTTCTTATATCGAAGCTCATATGACTCAACTAGGCCGGGCCTTCGTCTTTGAAGCCAATAACGCCATCACTTGGATGAAGTTTAAAGGACAAGCTTATAACTGGCTGCGTCAGTTATGGTTAAACGGCGGGCTACGAGGCACCCAAGAAGATCAAGCGTTCAAGGTGTTGCTAGGTGTGGGCGAATCAATGAGTGAAACCGATATACGGGCCGGAAAAATGATCATAAAAATCAGCCTCGCGGTCTTAATGCCTGCCGAATTTATTGAGCTCAGCCTGACATTCGATACCCGTACCGGCGCCACCCGCTAAGTTAAACAGAAGCAAAAGTTAAACAGAGGCAAAATATGAACAACCTCTACACCCCGGTAGTATCACACCGTTTTATCGCCAGTTTTCTTTTTAACAACATTCCCAGTCCACTGGATATCGCCTTTCAACGCATATCGGGGCTGAGCCGTGAGTTACAAACTAGCCAATACAGTCAGGGCGGGGAAAACGCCAGAAATACCTGGCTGGCTGAAAAAATCCAACATGGCAGTTTGGTGTTGGAGCGCGGCGTGATGACGGTAACGCCGCTGACGCTGGTGTTTGATCGCGTCCTGCGTGGCGAAAAAGCGGTCTATGCCGATGTCGTGATTATGTTACTGAATGAAAATTCGTTACCCGTGGCAAGTTGGACATTAAGCAACGCGCTACCGGTGCGCTGGTCCACCGGCGACTTTGACGCCAATAGCAACACCGTTTTGGTGAACTCACTGGAGTTGCGTTATCAGGATATGCGCTGGTTAGGAGTAAAAGTATGACCGTCGAAATTAAAGAGCTGATTATTCAGGCCAAAGTCGTCGATTCTGTGAATGAACCCGGTACCCCACGAACATTAGCTCAAGAGACGCTGGATAACGCCCGTCTGATCGAGATCGTCAAGCGGGAAGTGTTAGAGGCGTTGCGTGAAGCGGGAGGCCATTATGAGCTTAATTGAGCGCAGCCTGTCCAAACTCACTCTGACTGCCTTTAAAGACCGGGAAGGGAAAATCTCCGTAGGCAGCTTACAGGCGATGTATAACCCTGATGGGATTCAACTCGATTATCAAACCCACTACCAACAGGATGAAAGCGTTAACAATGCCAGCCAAAGCAGCCGCTATGTGTTATCGCAACCCGCCGGTTTGACGTTAGTCCTGCTATTTGACGCGACCATGCCGGGCAACAATATTCCGGTAGAAACCCAATTAGCGACATTGAAAGCCCTGTGTACAGTGGATGCCAGCACCAGCGTTCCCCACTTCCTCAAAATCAAATGGGGCAAAATGCGTTGGGAAAACAAAGGTTATTTCGCCTGCCGAGCCAGCGGCCTTGCGATTAATTACACCCTATTTGATCGTGACGCGATGCCATTACGGGCTAGCGCCACCTTATCCTTAGTCGCGGACGAAAGCTTTGTTATTCAAGCCACTGAGCAACAATTAAAATCACCGCCGATCACCGCAGTCAGCGTGACCGATATGCTCTCTCTGCCGTTAATCGCCTTAGGCGCCGGGGCTTCTCTGGCAGGCGGCATTGATTATCTCTCCCTCGCCTGGCAAAACAATCTGGATAATCTGGATGATTTCACCCCGGGGCAAACGCTACAAGCACAGGGGGACGCATGAAGATACCGGCGATAGACGTTAAAATAGCGGGAAAAACCCTCAGCCAGTTTTCTGTCATTAGCCTGACTGTAAACCATCAAATCAATGGCATCCCCACAGCCAACATCACTCTTAGCGTAGCCGGCGACGCCAACGCGATTTTTACCGCCAAAGCGCAAGCTGAATTGACAGGCTGTCGGCCCAATCAAGCACTGATCGTACAACTGCAAAAAACCGTGTTGTTTAAGGGGATCATTGTTCGACAAGCGCTTAAGTTAAAAGGTCAGGACAGTCTGGTTACCCTAACGGCGAAACATCCACTGCAAAAACTCACTGACGGTTTTCATTCACAGCTATTCAGTCAACAAAGTGATGAAGCTATTATCAGAAAACTATTCAGTCAGGCAGGGATACCCGTCACGATAAAACAGGCGCCTCAGCTTAAAACTGAGCATGAGCAAATGGTCCAGTTTCGCTGCCATGACTGGAAATTCTTAAAAAACCGGTTGGCCGCGACCAATATCTGGTTATTACCCGGTAACGAAACTGTCACGCTGGCAACGCCGGAATCACTTAATCAATCAACCGTGCATACCATTAAACAACGTGCCGGCGATCAAGACATTGTGCTGTTTGAGGCGGATCTGCAATGGGATAACCGACACAGCCCCAAAACGGTGAGCGTACAATCCTGGGATATCGCCCAACAAAAACTGTCTCAGGCCACTCAGGCAAAAAACAGCCGGCTTGGCAGTGGTCAACTCGCGCCAGACAGTCTGGCAACTTTAACTGATCAGACATGGCAATGGGTTTTCAGCTATCCGCAAGATAATGAACAAGCCAAACACCTTGCTCAAGGCATCATGAATAACCTGCGAAGAGATAATGTCTCCGGCAATGTTGAAGTTGCCGGGAATAGCCGCTATCAACCGGGCGATCTACTTGCACTAAGCGGCTTTGGTCAGGGCATGGATGGTAAAGGGATTATCACCGGCGTCAGTCAGACTATCAATCAGCGGCAAGGCTGGCGCACCCGGTTAACTCTGGGCTTGTTGCCGGAGACAGAACCGGCGGTCCCGCAGGTTAAAGAGCTGCATGTGGGGATGGTGGAAAAATACCAACAGGATAAGCAGTCACTGGACCGTATCCCAGTCAGGATACCGGCGTTAAATTTAACCAACAGCGTGCTTTTTGCCCGACTGGGCAAACCTTATGCCAGTCATGAAAGCGGGTTCTGTTTCTACCCGGAACCGGGGGATGAAGTGATTATCGGCTTCTTTGAATGTGATCCCCGCTTCCCGGTGATATTAGGCGCCATGCACAACCCGAAAAATAAATCCCCGCTAGAACCCAGCGAAAAAAATCCCATAAAAACCTTGGTTATTAAACAAGGGGATATTCAACAAGCATTAGTGTTCAATCATCAAGATAAAATTGCCGCCCTTAATAGCGGAAAACATGCGTTATCACTGCAACAGGATAAAGATATCACGCTAGATTCGGCGAAGAATCTCATTACCAAAGCCCAGGAAATTAATATACAGGCTGAAAAATCTCTGTCAGCCGCTGGAAAATCCGGCGTCGATATTAAAGGGGCGAAAATTAACTTAACACAATAATAGGACAGCAAAATGACAGACAACATATTAGCCGATATTTATGGCCGGGGTTGGGCTTTTCCGCCACAGTTTTTTATTAAAGATAATACGCATCCAGAAATACCCACCGGTGTCCAAATGGCAGCGGGGGCGGAGAATGTTCGCCAAAGCATGAAAATTCTGTTTCTCACTGAACCCGGCGAACGCATTATGCGTGAAGATTATGGTTGTGGCCTGAATGATTATCTGTTTGCCAATATCAATGATGCACTGATAGCAGAAATCCAAACTCGCATTGAAGAGCGGGTACTGCGCTATGAACCACGCGCGGAAATCACGATGATTCAGGTAAATCAGAGAACGGACTTGCCCAATACCCTACATGTTCAGGTGACTTACGCCCTGAGAGGCAGCGAAATCAACCAACAAATTGATGGCATCCTTGAGGTCAACGAAGGCCAAGTGTGGGTGAACCTATGAGTAAACAATTAGTGGCGGATGGCGACAATCTGCTATTTGAACCCTTATTCGGCAACCGGCAAGTCACGCTTCTGGGACCAGCCACCATGAGAGGCAGCGGGCACGCCCAGATTCAAGGCAAAAAGATCGCCATTGTCGGTGACGAAAAAAAGGTCCAATTTCAGGCGCAATATATTACCCCTAGCCACCCGATACCCGGCATGGGAATGGTCACCATTGCTCAGTTGGATGCCAGCCAGCAGGCAAACTTTTGCCGCAGTTCTGCCACGGTGATCGTGGTCGGGCAGCAATTTACCGCCCGTTTCACCCCGACGCAACCAGCGAATAATCCATCGAGCGGCCCGGATGTGACAACGCCGAGTATGGGAAAAGGCCGTTTTATTGCCAGCCAATATTTCGTCAGTGCCGGATAAATCCTCCCTTCAACCTTATTTTTAAATCCTGACAATTAATCAGGAATACATTCAAATAACAGGTGGTGTCAATATGGGACAGGCCGAGTTAGATAATAAACTCTCCGCTATCGTGCCAAATACTGTTTTTAAACTTGATGAAAGAACTACGCTGGATATTTTAAACTGGCTTAAAAAATACGCCGCCATCATTCCTTTCGATCAAGATAAAAAACAGTTCTGGGATAGTTTTTACTTTATTGAGAAAAATAATCCTCAGCAATTAGCCAATATTTACCAACAAGTTAATCAAGCCAATGGCCTTTTACCGCCACATCAGGCTTTTATATTGGCTTTTTTAAAACTATTAGAAACAACCAATCGATTATTAAACACCTTCCCGGCACGACACCGTGATCTTTATTATCGAGAATTATTAGGACTGAATCCCAGAAACGCCCAGGCGGATAGTGTCGCCATCAGCGTTGTCCTGAATACGGATAACGCGGAATTTTTGGTAGCACAAGGCACGCTATTTGATGCCGGGCAAGATAGCGCCGGCAATTCGTTACAGTATGCATCAGACGCGGATTTATTGGCGAATCAAGGGGCGCTGACCGACCTGCGTTGGTATCGAAAAAACGGCAACAATGGCTGGCAATCAGCAATACCTTTTAGCCTTTCGGATAACATTGCATTACCCGAAAACGGTATTCAACTTTTTAGCCCAACAGCCAATGATGTGGCGGTTCTATCCGGTTATCTGATTACCTCTTCTTTGTTTGCTATGCCCGCTGGAGAACGTCACATCACATTGACGCTGGCAAGCGATTGGCAAGGTCAAGCTGAACACCTCACCGCTAAAATCAGTGCAGAAGATCACTGGTTATCGTTGTCGGTAAAACTTATCGACAAAAAGAATATTGAACTGGGATTATCATCCACCGATGATCCTATCAGCCCGCCAGATAACCTTGATGGCATGACATTCAACGTGCCGGTATTAAAATTAGGCACTACTCAGCAACCCACACTGCCCAAAATAACCGGTATTGCAATCAATATTAACGGCAACCGTAGCGTGCGCTATGCCTCCGATGGCGGAACTGAACAAACAGATAAAACCAGTTTCCCCTTTGGTCAATTTCCCTCGTTGGGTTCCGGCTTTAATCTGGTCGCCCCTGAATGGTATGGTTCTGAAAATGCGACGCTTACCCTGACTCCGCAATGGGTTGGCTTACCCGCCAAGAGTTTTAAAGCGTGGTATAAAGGGTACAACCCTGAACCTGACAATAGCGCGTTTAAAGTACAGGGCTATTTAATCACGCCGCAGGAAAGAAAAAAGCTCGCTGGAACCCCATCATTATTTGGCGGAACCGATGTACCTCAAGGGCAAAGCCTGAGTTTTACCTTACCGGCAATGAACTACTCGGTTACTGATAGCCCCTCCCCCAATGACTGGCCGGCATCAGTGCGCATAGAATTGGCGGAACAGGATTTTATGCACAGCCAATACTGGCAAGATCCGACCGGTAAAAATTTACCCTACACTCCACAAATCAGTGCGTTGCAAATCACATTCAGCACTCCGGTGAAAACTGAACAATATACCGTTTATCCCCTGACTCCCTTTGGTTGGGGAAACCCAAACCAAGAACTTCCTTCATTCGCCAATGACGCACTCTATTTAGGTTTCACCAACGTGTTGCCGGGACAAACGTTATCCCTATACTGGCAACTGGTCGGAATTCAAGAACTTACGCTATCTTGGTCTTATCTGAATCAGCAAAACACCTGGCAATCATTAAATCAACTGGTTCACGATCAAACTCACAACCTGTTTGACCGGGGGATATGGAGTACGTTATTGCCACAGGACGCATCAAATCAAGCCGCCTTGATGCCGACAGGACGATACTGGCTGAAAGCGGAGATAACTCAGCAGACCGCCCCTCAAGATTACCCAAGAATGCAAGGCATACTGTACAACGCCGCCACTGCCACGTTAATCAACCCAGAAAGTATTGAAAATGATCACTTTATCAATGGCTTGGCCGCCGATAGCATCAAGCAAACCGTCAGCGCATCCGTCGCCATTAGCCGTGTGAAGCAACCCTGGGTTTCCTGGAACGGTCGTCCGAAAGAAACAGAATCCGCTGTTCTTACGCGAATTCCGCCCCGATTGTCCCATCGTAACCGTGCTTTAAGTTGGGATAATATCGTTACGCTACTGAAAGAGAATTTTATCAGCATATTTGATGTCAAATACCCTTCCGCCAATGAATTAACCAAAATCCCGGCCCCGGAAACGCAACAACTGATTGTGATCCCTAATAGCCGTTACAAAGATAACGACGATGCGCTACGCCCAATCCTGAATCCGGCCCGACTGGCGGAAATGGCCGACTGGATAAGCCGACTCAGCAGTCCCTGGACCACCGTCAAAATCGACAACCCTACCTACGTTGACGTGCTGATCAACTATCAACTGGTGTTTGTCGCAGGGATTAATCCCGACTATGGCCGTCATCAGTTACAGCAGGAACTCAGCCGAAAATATATGCCGTGGGCGGAAGATAACGCTATCGGCGTAACAACCGGTAATCGCATTGATTACTACCCATTATTAGCCAAGATTCAGCAATCACCTTTAGTTGAACGGGTCACCAACTTAACGTTGAAAAAATCATCCCAAATCGCAGAAGCAATCGGCGACAGTGTAGAAGCCGCTGCTAATGAAGTACTGATTTTAGTTTGGTCAGAAAAGAGTTTCGCTAATAAAGGAGCAAACCATGAATAATCAGGATGCCCTGTTTCCCATCGTTAAAGACGATATTGCCTTTGATACCTTACTGACTCAGGCTAAGACAGTGATTGAGCAACAATCCGGCCAACTCTGGAGCAATACAGCGGAAAATGATCCCGGTATTACCTTATTAGAAGCCTGTTGTTATGGCGCATCCGATTTAGCCTATCGCCATTCGCTCCCCCTGCGCGATCTGCTTACCCCGGAAAAACAAGAACAGACACCGGACGATGGTATTTTTCCACAGGAATTCGGCCCGCAACAAATGCTGACCTGCGGCCCGATTACCGCAGACGATTATCGCCGCGCCTTACTGGATTTGCACAGTAGCGATAACAGCAACAATGCAGATTATTTCTTCTTTAACGACGTACAGCTAGTTCGTGAACCTGCAAGCGAACGCTATGAATATTGGTATAACAAAGAAAAACGCGAATACAGTTTTATTAAAACGCCGGACAGTCAACAATTAACACTGAGAGGCAATTACTGGCTTTATCTACTCCCTAGCCGGGAAACTGAGATCAATAAAACATTGGCGCAGCAAAGTCTGGCGACTTTCTTAAAAAACAACCGTAATCTCGGGGAATCCGTCAGTAAAATTATTTGGCTACAACCAACGGATTTTCTCTTACAGCTTAATATTGAGCTGGATGATGACGTTAAAGATATTACTGACATCTTCGCCAAAGTCTATATAACAACAACACAAACGGTACTGGCAACACCGTTACGTTATACCACTCAAGCCATGAAAGAATTAGGCTACAGCAATGAAGAAATATTCGCGGGACCTTATTTACATCACGGCTGGATACCCGAATTACCGGCGGCCAAAGATTACACCAAGCCGACAGAATTAAAACTCAGCCATTTGGCTAATCGTTTACTGGCTATCCCCGGGGTACAAAGTATTACCCGATTGGCATTAGGCAAGCACGATGAAAATATTTCTCCGCTGACGGACGATAATTGGTCCTGGATCATCGCTCAAGGATATTATCCCAGACTATGGGGTAACGATCCCCTAAGCTTAATTTCCTCGCCAGCAAGCCCGCTCATCATTACCGCCAAAGGCGGCGTAAAAGTCGCCGTTTCTAAACAAGATATAGCGAGCAAGATTATTGCAGAACCCTTAATCGAGACGCAGCCCGAATTATTAAACTGGGGCAAACATCGTAAAGTTTTGGATTACTATCCAGTCAGCAATAAATTACCCGCCTGCTATGGATTACAGACCTACGCGGAGACTCAACAGCAAATACACTTGCACCAATTTATATTGCCGTTTGAGCAGATATTGGCTAACGGCTGCGCCGAACTCGCTATCTTGCCGAAACTCTTGGCATTTAAACAACGGGGAAATACGGTATACGGCGCACAATGGCCTTTTAAAGCCAATACTGTCAGTCAGAAAGTCCATCAAGAAATCATGCCCGATTTAATCAAACAACTAAATAATGATTCCCAAATTAACAGTGATGACGGTATCCATCCACAAAATTACACAAAAGAATTATCAATCCTGAATTACTTACTGGAATATTTTGGTACCCATCGCGCGGCCAGACCGCTCACTCTGGATTCATTAGATTTTCTCTCTACTCAACGCGGTTATCTGGCGCAACAACCCGAATTAACCTATCAGCGTAATAATATTCGTGTTGATAAAGTGTCCGCGCTGCAAAAACGGATTGCCGCCCGCATTGGCCTGGGAGGAGAATGTTTCAAAGAAAAACCCAACCTGGCTAATTTACCTTTCTATCTGATTGAACATCGTCAGCTATTACCGGTAAAACCTGACAAAAAATTCGACAGTGAGCAAAAGCCCGATAAGCTAGAAATAAAAAGTGAGCCCAACGCTAAAAATCATCAATTAATCCTTACCCAGCAAGGAACGGCAGACCAATTACTGCATGGTCAAGTGATTAATCTGATTATTATTGAAGGCGACAGAAAATTCACATTACGGGGCCAAATGATCACCGATATTACCGGAGACGCCTTCTCACTTGACACCCGTAATAGCAGTTATCTAGAGCGTAATTTAGATCGCGTGAAAACCGCGTTTGAACAAGGTAATTTACGCTGGTGTAATAGCCCGGTATGGATGGAAGATATGGATTATCAACTGGTTTATGCCAGTGAGACATATCAAACGGGAACAGAAGATGAACGTTGGATCACCTCCAGCACCCAAAGTCCCTTCCCTGCGATGATCGAAATAAATGATGAAATCACCCTGAAATATATTATTACCCCCGATGAGCCGACAACAAAAACATTAGTTACAAAAACATTAGTTAATAATGATCCTCCCGCCGATTATGCACTTAAAGCACAAGTAGTGGAATTTGATCGCATTAAAGGCCGGATATTACTTAAAAAAATATCAAGCCAACAATATGATTTTCCGAAACAAGAAGATGCATGGCGCTATCGTTGGTACTTTTCTAATGAAAAATACGCCTTGGCTGACCGTTTTTCATTTATCGTCAGTGTAATAATTAATCGTCAGCTTATTGAGAATGATAAGGTCGATCCTTATAAACTGGAGGCGTGGGTAAAAACAGAGATCTTAGCCGAGTTTCCCGCCCATCTTTCCATGATTTTCCACTGGCTATCACCAGAACATTTCAAGAATTTTGCCAGTACTTATCAGCGTTGGCAGAACAACGGCGCGCCTCTGGGTGATGAAGCTTATAATATCTTAGAAACCTTAACGTTAGGACGTCTACCTTCAACGGCAACCGGTACCGGTAATATGCGGATCGCCACTGAACAGCAACGCAAAGAAGTTATTGGCGACTCTGGAACCGAATGGAATGAAAAAGTAATAAAAGATAATCAGTTATTATATGTACCAAAAATCCAGGTTAATATTAAATCTGAGTAAAATAATCGCAAAAATAGATTAGTTGGATAATATCGATTTCATAGTTAAATAAAATATTCTCTCTGATTGCCATTTCATTATACGGCAATATTGACAGAATATTTAAAACAGAATAATTCAATATTATATATAAGGTAAGCAAAATGGAAAAAGAATATAACCTATCGACTTCGCAATCCAATACAGAAAATAGTGAATCAATAGGACCTTCAGCAGATGAATTAAAAAATCGTTTTAAAGAAGGCAGTATTCCGCTACAAACGGATTATTCAGACCTGATTGATATTGCTGATATTGGTCGCCGGGCAGTGGGCAAAGCTCCCGATCAGACTGAGAATCCAAATTCAGGACTAGAACTGAATAATAACTCTGGGCTATCAGTAAAAACTAATCCTACCGGCGGTATTTCCATTGATAAAGATGGCGTCAGTGTTAAATGTTGGGATAGCGGTGGTATTCAGGTCACTGACAATACGGGTATTTATTTAAAACTAGAAGGAAGTGATACACATGGATCAAGTGGCACCAGTGGTTTGAGTTTAAATAAAAACGGTGCAAAAGTTAAAGCAGGTAATGGTATTAATGTTGATGGGAATGGGGTTTCTGTAAGATCTAAAGATAGCACGATTAATGTAGGACCTGACGGAATATCTGTAGGAATTGGCTGGGGGGTAAAAGCTGGTGGAGCAGGATTAGACGTTAAAGCAAGTAATGGCATTAATGTTGACGGGTATGGGGTCTCTGTAAAGCCTAAAGATAATGGCGGTATTTCCGTTGATAAAGATGGCGTCAGTGTTAAATGTTGGGATAGCGGAGGTATTCAAGTCACTGACAATACGGGTATTTATTTAAAACTAGAAGGAGGTGATACACATGGATCAAGCGGCGCCAGTGGTTTGAATTTAAGTAAAAACGGTGTAAAAGTTAAAGCGGGTAATGGTATTAATGTTGATGGGAATGGGGTTTCTGTAAAAGCCAAAGACAACACAATTAACGTTGATCCTACAGGGATATCCGTAAGACTTGGTTGGGGAATAAAAATAGGTGATGGATTAGATGTTAAGGCCGGCAATGGTATTACCGCTGATGGGAATGGTGTCTCTGTAAAACCCAAAGATAACACAATTAGCGTTGATCCTACGGGAATATCTGTAAATCTTGGTTGGGGGGTAAAAGTTGGGGGAGGATTGGATGTTAAGGCCAGTAATGGTATTAACGTTGACAGTAATGGCGTCTCTGTAAAAGCTAAGGCTGGTAGTGGTATTAAAGTAGACAGTGATGGCGTAAGCATTGATATACAATCAATTGCATCAGCACTCGCTGACCTAATTATCCCACCAGGAACAATTGTGCCATTTTATAGTGATGCTAGTTTACCTAATGGCTGGGTATGGTGTGATGGGAATAATGGAACACCAAATTTAAATAACCCAAGAGGAGGTGCTATTAATTTAGTCTCAGGTTGGAGTAACAGGACATTTGTTTCTTTTAACTTAAATGCGGGAAATTATTTAGAAATAAATGCGAATTATATGAGATATATCATGAAAAATTAATCAGGATAATATGATTCATATATAAATATATTTATATTTCCATACCTATCAATTAAAAATTGAGATATTAAATATGACTTTGGAGCCAAATCTATTAAACCGGATTAGCATTACTATCGAGGCTAATAATTCACAGGTAGCTAAAAAGGTATTGCATGGCTCCCTGCTTAATCAAACTGATATCAATAAGTTATTTAACACATTTTTTACTCAACATCCCATTAATCAGAGCATATATTTAGAAACATTAACTCTGGATCTTGGTGAAATAAGTTTACATAATTTTAATTCACTATTCCCTGCACGACTTAATACTGCGCTAAATAAAACATTAAGTCAATATAAAAGCAATAATCAGGAGAAAAACATAGACCTAAAACAATCAAAACCACAGAAAATAACCAACACCTCATCTTTATTATATAATAATCTAATTGACCTTGAGAATTTCATTCATTATTTAAATCAGGAAAATTCCATATCAAATTCAATGCAGGTAATAGACAATCATCAAAATATTGATATCAATATTCAGCGACTAATTAATCAGTTAGCTGGCTCAGAGAATAAATTAGCGCTATTATTAGCAAAAAGCTGTTTATCCGAGCCAAGTCTACAACGGTTGTTAAATCTCAATCAACCCGATTTATTAAGCGCTATTAACCACAGACTATCCGACAAAATAAACAGACTGCAATATCCAGGGGAGCTTGTCTCCCCAGGGCAACTGATACTCAATGCTTTGCAATATATACAGCTAGATAATACACAGGAGATACCTAAACTGGATGCGAAAGTGCTATCACATATCACCACTGAATTAGATAATGGCGCACTTAATGCAGAACCTATTATTAGGTTATTTCGCCAGATTATCATTCACAATATTCCATTAAATAGTTGGTTAAAACAGATCTGGCAAACTATTACTGTTGCAAGACTCAGCAAAAAATATCTATCCGATGAAGAATATCAATATTTGTCGGAACATTTTACTGCAAACTATACAGATAAAAATCGTTCTAATATAGAATTAACTGCTGCTCATAGCAATATCTCGAAAATCCAACAGGAAAAACATTTACCTGAATATTTCACCTCAAATCATACGGATAAAAACATACTCGGCAAAAAATCAATTACTACTCATGATGACAACATTAATCCTCGGGAAGAGCCATATTTACCTGAATATTTTACCCAAAACCATGTGAATAGAAATCAATCCAGTAAACAGTCGGCTATTACTGATATTAACGGCAAAAATATTCAGGGAAACCAACATATTCCAGAACATGTTGTTTCAGACCATGCAAATAAAAATAAATCTAGCAATAAATTAGCCTTTACTCACGTTGATATGCAAAATATTCAGCAATATCAATATTCGGCAAATCAAAAGTTAATATCAGAAAACCATAAGATATCATCAGCATCAAATAACCTATCTATTAAAGATAATAAATGTAGCCAATGCCGAACTATCAGAAAAGTACATCCTGAATCAACTTTATTACCCGGACAAATTCTTCCATATCAGGTGAATAACGCCGGCATATTGATTTTATGGCCGATGCTACCCGCATTATTTAATCAATTTAGCTTACTTGAAGAACAAAGATTTATCCATCGTCAAGCCCAATTTAGCGCGGTTAATTTCCTTAACTATTTGATTTGGGGAGAAGAAGAAATACCAGCAGAACTAAAAATTCTGAATAACGTTCTATGTGGATTAATGGTTGATGAAATAATTAAATTACTCCCACTTGAACCGGAAAAACAGTTGATAATAGATCAATGGTTAGACGCCATTATCAGCCAACTTTCCGGCTGGAAAAAATTAAGCCGCAATGACGTTCGCCAATTATTTTTACAACGGCCCGGTGAATTGTTGATAAATGAGCAAGAAATCAAAATCACGGTAGAGCATCAGCCATTTGATATTCTATTGTCCAATTGGCCTTGGCCATTAAATATCGCCAAACTTCCTTGGTTGGATCACCCTTTAAAGATTGACTGGAAAAATATTTAGAAGGTTTATATGGACTACCTACTCACAAATAACCTCTGTAACGTGGCTGAATTACGCTGGATTTATCCCCATTTGGAACGTATCGATCTGCTATTACAGCAATACTATTATCAAAAGGGAGACCAATACGATTCATTACCGGAAAGTTTTTTACTGACCGAAGATGAAGTAGAACAATGTTTAATATCACCGCAAGGCATCCCTCATTGGCTGGCAAAAACGAATAATCCTATTCGCCATCCAGAAATCGAAGAAAGCCCTGCCCTTGATGCATTATCATTATTGGTCGAACGTTTTGAACTGACTGAATTTGAGCGTGATATTTTATTATTAGGTTTATTACCCCATTTCGATAGCCGTTATCATGCATTATTTGCCGTTCTACATGGTAGCAGTAAAAAACAGCGGCCTAGCTTCGCTTTAGCCATTGAATTATTTAGCCAACATCAAAGTGATCGGCAATTACTGCAAAACAGCTTTTTACCGCAAACACCATTAATCAGTAACCAATTATTACTACTCAATAATCACGAAGAATCTATTTGGTTACAAACACAATTTTTAACCCATAATGCTGTCTGGCATTTTTTATCGGGACAACGAACACTTTTATCCCCTTTGATAACCTGTGCTAACTGGCAAACGCCTGCCTCATATAATTGGTATCCACAAACTCTTTATCATTCATTTGAAAAGATATTATTAAATGAAACCAACGAAATACGTCCATTGATAATACTCAGAGGAAAAGAAGGCAGCGCCAGAGAATTAGCAGTCAATAACATTATGGGATCTCATGGCATTAATACCTTAACGCTTGATTTAGCCCACCTGACCGATGAAGAAAATATAACTAGAATATCCGACCTGCTAGCGGACGCAATACGAGAAACCCGGTTACATAACGCTTGTTTATTAATCCGCAATTTTTCTTTGCTTACAGAAACAACGAAAATATTACACCACGATTTATCTATTTTGCTGCATCAGCCAAAATTACGCATAGTTTGCTTGGTAGAACCGGGAGAGTCATTCGTCTGGATTAAGCATCTACCAATGGTGCAAATTAATATGCCCATTGCGACATTGACGGATAAAAAAACCTTGCTCAAAGCAAGTTTACCAGAAAATATCACTCAAAAAATTAATATTACTCAACTATGTCAGCGTTTTTCATTTACCGCGGAAACATTACCGCTCATTCTTGCAGAAGCTTATCAATATCAAATGGTACGACAACCCGAAGGCCAATTGGAAGAAACCGATCTGCGTCAAGCATTAAGTTTCCGCGCCCAACAGAATTTCGGCAAATTAGCTCAACGAATCACGCCAAAGCGCAGTTTTAACGATTTAGTGGTTTCAGACGCATTAGCGCAACAATTAAAAGAAATTATCGCAGCGATTAATTACCGTGACCAAATTCTGGGTGCCGGCTTTCAGGAAAAAATCAGTTACGGTACCGGAATTAGCGCCCTATTTTACGGTGAGTCAGGAACCGGCAAAACAATGGCTGCTGAGGTCATTGCCGGTTATCTTGGTGTTGATCTGATTAAGGTTGATCTCTCTACCGTGGTAAATAAATATATCGGTGAAACGGAAAAAAATATCTCCCGTATTTTCGATCTGGCCGAAGCGGATTCCGGGGTACTGTTTTTCGATGAAGCCGATGCCCTATTTGGCAAACGCAGTGAGACCAAAGATGCCAAAGACAGACATGCAAATATTGAAGTATCTTACCTATTACAACGACTGGAAAATTATCCGGGATTAGTGATTTTAGCCACCAATAATCGCAATCATTTAGACAGTGCGTTTAATCGCCGTTTTACCTTTATTACCCGTTTTACTTACCCTGATGAAGCATTACGTAAAAAAATGTGGCAAGCCATTTGGCCGGAACAACTGACACTATCCAATGAAATTGATTTTGCCCACCTGGCTAAACGGGCTGATTTAACTGGTGCTAATATCAGGAATATTGCTTTATTGTCATCAATATTATCAGCAGATGATAATTGTGAACAAATCGAAAATAAACATATAGATCGAGCTGTGATACTTGAATTAAATAAAACCGGCCGATTAGCTTTTTAAATATTCAATAGAACAGGAACAAACATGACAACCATCATTGCATCTGACAATGCGATTATCGAGATTAATCAAGCATTAAATACTATTTTATCTCAATATTTAGACATTGCCGGTCAGAAAATTGATATTCGTTTTGATCTACCCGAAATTAATTCCATTCAATCAGAACCGACAGTCAGTGTATTTCTTTATGAAATCCATGAAGATCTACAATTACGATCCGCCGAATCAAGACGTTATAACCCGGCAACCAACACATTATTACCGGGATGGGTCAATATCAATTGTAACTATTTAATTACCTACTGGGATGCCAGTAAGCCCTCTAGCGACAGCTCCAGCCCAGACAGCCAACCCAATAATCAAGCTGCACAAGTGATGACACGGGTTTTAAATGCATTAATCAATAATCGCCAATTAACCGGCATTCCCGGTGCTTATACCCGGGTTATTCCCCAACAGGAAAACTTAAATAGCCTGGGTAATTTTTGGCAATCTCTCGGCAATCGCCCTCGCCTCTCTTTACTCTATTCCATTACTGCACCGATGAAGCTGCAAGATATTAAAGACAATATGACACCAATTAGCCAGATATCCACTTCCGTGGTTCAAAAACCCAGTCTGGATAATTCACAAATAAACCAAGCTCTGGCAGATAAATTATGTGCCGATTTAGGCGGTACAGAAGATGCGCGTCTTGCCTTAGCTAAAGTGAATCTGAGCACGAAATCCGATACAGAAAATAATCAAGATCAGGGAAAAGAAAGCGTTATTCTTAAAGTCTCAGGCATTACTCTCTCAACCTATTTACCTAAAATAAAAGATATTCTTTCCATATGGGTAAATAGCCAGAAAGCCGTGGTTAAAGTAAATGGGATAGGTATTATTATCGTTAAAGAAAATTCTGATGATTTAATTTCAATATAAAGTTATTATTTATTCAATAGAATACCCACGCGAGAATAACAACAAATTAAAACATGCTCTTCCAACTTTCGTATTAATAACATTTAATCTGATAAACAGAAAATAAACTGTACAATATCAGACTAAATATCTCTGCGCCATCCGTGGCGCATTTTTTATTTTCTACTCATTCATGCCGTAAAATAAATTGCCGTCGCGATGCATCTTGAAATCCATAGGGTATATTACTGATTCACAACTTGATCTTTAGGGTCAAATGTAAATACAGCATCTGTTGCCTGTTTTACATTTACACCTTTAGGTAATTTGATTTTAACAATAGGTAAAAATTTACCTGTTTCATCTTTATAATCACGTTGATCTTTTTGTGCATTAACTAAACCTGCATTTTCTGAATAAAAAAGGGCTTCAATAGGTAATGTTTGCGGCTTATTCTCATCCCAAGGTTGAACGACTATCTCATTATAATTTAAACCATTACCATGATAAGGCATTGCAAGTAATGTTTGATAAAAAGCATCTGCTGGATTTTTAGCCGTCGGTCTAACATCAAATGCACAGATTCCCCATGCAGATTTTCTTGCAATGGCTTTATTTAATTCATGGGCTGTGAAAACACCAAAATCTTGGCATGATTTCGCATCTGAAGGTTTAGGCGGCGCACCACAATAATTTCCCTGACGCCCCCAAGTATTTGCATCAAGAACATAGGAGCATAATACAGGAACTTTAACCCTATCTTTAGGGGCCATCTGTTCAGGAAAAAGAATAAAACCATTAACGCTCGCAAATGTATTGCCAAATTTCGAATCTTTTCTTAAATATGAAAAAGAAACTCCATTATTTTTTATAGAAGATGGATTTAACTTCCAAAATTTAAATCCCGGACGAGTTCCTCTCATCAAAACTCCAGAGCAAAGAAATGCGGGTGATTGAGCATCACCACAATCTTTAACGGTATTATTATATTGTTGAGTTAATCTATTAGCGATATCATTTTGTACCTCGGTTTCATTTTCCGCTTGAGTGAAAGCAAAAGTATTTGCTGAAAAAAAGACAATACTAAGGAGCAAAGCTACAATAGGCTTTTTCATAAAATCCTCACTTAATTTAAAGTGTATTAATTGAAATTAAATTGTTCCTCATTCACTTCCTAGTAAAGTTTTTCACTATTTTGTTTATATCACAACTATCAGATTTGATAGTAAAACAAGGCTTCATAATTCTATTTGACCATTTTCAATGGCTTTTATTATGGCTGCGCCTCTAGAATTAACATTAAATTTTTCTCTAATTTTCTTAAAATGAAAATTAACATTTGCTTCTGAGCAATTAAGTATACGTGATATCTCCCATGTTGTTTTGCCAATTAAATACCAAGAACAAACTTCTTTTTCTCTTTCACTTAATTTAATGTTGTTTTTTTTGTTTTTTAAAATAATTAAATAATGTAGTATTATATC